>JANNKS010000109.1:0-5287 GCA_031396425.1 Rhizobacter sp.
CGTCGCGCACCAGATCATGAATCGCGTTGATGGCGATGTTGCCCTGCTCGTGGCCGAACACGACGCCGCCGAGCATCACCTCTTCGCTCAGCTGTTGAGCTTCACTCTCGACCATCAGCACCGCAGCTTCGGTGCCGGCGACGATCAGTTCCATCTGCGACTGGCCGAGTTCGGTCTTGCCCGGGTTCAAGACGTACTGGCCGTTGACGTAGCCCACGCGTGCGGCGCCGATCGGGCCGTTGAACGGAATGCCGGAAATGGCGAGTGCAGCGCTGGCCCCGATCATGGCGGGGATGTCGGCCTGAATCTCGGGGTTGAGCGACAGCACGTGAATCACGACCTGGACTTCATTGAAGAAGCCATCGGGAAAGAGCGGCCGCAAAGGGCGGTCGATCAGACGCGAGGTGAGCGTCTCGAGTTCGCTCGGGCGGCCTTCCCGCTTGAAGAAGCTGCCCGGAATCTTGCCGGCGGCGTAGGTCTTCTCGAGGTAATCGACGGTGAGGGGGAAGAAGTCCTGGCCGGGCTTGGCCGACTTGGCCGCCACGACGGTGGCCAATACGACGGTGTCTTCGACATTCACGATCACGGCACCACTGGCCTGGCGGGCGATCTCGCCCGTTTCCATCGTGACTTGATGGCTGCCCCATTGGAACGACTTGGTCACTTTCTTGAACATGCTCATGAGCATTTCTCCGGTTGTCAGCTGAGCGCCACAGCTGTGGCGCAATGGACCCGGGGCGCGGACTTCAAGGCGGGATGCCATTCCAGTGGTGCTCCGGCGATGGAACATCGGTGGAATGACACAGCGGCGCCAGGATGTGGGTGAGCTCCGGGGGACTTTGAGGGCCGGGGCCTGCGCTGGCAAAAGCCAGCCGGGCCCCACTACTCCGGCCCTCTTGTTTACTTGCGCAAGCCCAACTTCTGAATCAACGCCGTGTAGCGCTCGGCATCGGTCTCCCTCAGATAGCTCAGCAGGCTCTTGCGCCGGTTCACCATCTTGAGCAATCCGCGGCGACCGTGATGGTCCTTCAAATGGGTCTTGAAGTGCGGGGTGAGTTCGTTGATGCGGTCGGTCAGCAGTGCAACCTGCACTTCGGGCGACCCGGTATCGTTGGCGCTGCGCGCATTGGCCTTGACGATCTCGGCCTTGTGCGCCGTGGTGGCGGTCATGACTCGTTTCCTTGGTTTTGGAACCGAGCAGCCTGTGCCAATGCCTGGCCAGGGACGCGCGGTTCCGGTTGATCACTTGCGGTCGCCGGTGAAACCGACCGGCGCCGTGCTTGCTCCCCGGACAACCTTTGCCGAAGAAGCGCCGGAGTATAACTGTTGCGTCAGTGCAGGCCGGCAACCCTGTTTCGTTCGGTCTGCAAACCAGGGTCCCGGGTCGGTCAGGTCCGGCCGACCAAGGGACAGATCTTCAACGCCCCTTCGACTTCCCTTGCGTGCCCCTTCCAACACCGCGCAATTTGCTTGTCTCCCCTCATCTCACGCGTGCACGTTCCAAAGTCACTTCCGAGAGCGGCCAGCGCGGCTTCACGTCAAAGGCGTAGTCGGTCGAAAGCGGCAACCCGCTGCGCTGCAGCCGCATCGCCGCGGCCAGGGCAATCATGGCGCCGTTGTCTGTGCACAAGTCCAACTCGGGGTAGTGGACCCTGGCGCAGCGGCGTATGCAGGCCGCGCCGAGCCGTTCACGCAGACGCAGGTTGGCGCCCACGCCGCCGCACACCACCAGACGGTCCAACCCGGTCTGCTCCAGCGCCTGCACGGCCTTGTGCACCAGCACGTCGACGATTGCCTGCTGCGTCGCCGCCGCCAGGTGCGCGCGGTCTTGTTCACAGACGTTCGCACCGAGCTTGAGGAAGCGCGTGCGCACCGCTGTCTTGAGGCCGGCGAACGAAAAATCGAGGTTGTTTCGGTGCAGCAGCGGGCGCGGCAATGTGAAGACGCTGGCGTCGCCAAACTCGGCCAGGCGTGCAATGGCCGGCCCGCCGGGGTAACCCAAACCCATGAGTTGAGCGGACTTGTCGAACGCTTCGCCGGCGGCGTCGTCGATGGTTTCGCCGAGCAGCTCGTAGCGCCCCACGCCCTCGACCCGCATCAATTGGGTGTGCCCGCCCGACACCAGCAGCGCGACGAACGGAAAGTCCGGCGGGTCCCGGGACAGAAACGGCGACAGCAAATGCCCCTCGAGGTGATGCACGCCAACCACGGGCTTGCCCAAGGCGGCCGCCAATGAACACGCCACGCCGGCGCCCACCAGCAGCGCGCCGGCCAGACCCGGGCCCCGCGTGAACGCAATCAGGTCGATGTCGTTCAGCGCCACGCCAGTTTGCGCCAGCACTTGACGCGTCAGCGGCACGACCCTGCGGATGTGGTCGCGCGACGCCAGTTCCGGCACCACGCCACCGTAAGCACCGTGCATTTCCACCTGGCTGTGCAGCGCATGGGCCAACAGCGTGGGTGTGGCGTCACTGAGCGTTCGCACCAGGGCGACACCGGTTTCGTCGCAAGACGTTTCAATGCCCAGAACGTTCATGGGGTCAGTGTAGGGCTGGTCCTCCAGCCGACTGAGCCGAACACCCGCTCTGCTCGGCCAGCCTGCCGGCGGCCGGGGCACAGACCCAGATCAGGCCGGCGTCAGGAGCCGCCGTGCTCCTTGGCGTGGTTGATCGAGTACTTGGGAATCTCGATCACCACGTCACGTTGCGACAGGATCGCCTGGCACGACAGGCGCGAAGTCGGCTCCAGGCCCCAGGCCCGGTCGAGCAGGTCTTCTTCGCTTTCGTCCATCTCGCCCAGTGAATCGAAACCTTCGCGCACCACGACGTGGCAGGTGGTGCAGGCGCAGCTGAGCTCGCACGCGTGCTCGATGTCGATGCGATGCTCCAGCAGCGCTTCGCAGATCGATGTGCCCGGTGCGGCGGTGATCTCAATGCCCGCCGGGCAGTACTCGGCGTGCGGCAGGATTCGAATGGTGGGCATGCTCAGACGTCCTCGACGCGTTTGCCCGCGAGGGCTTGGCGTATTCCGCGGTTCATTCGTTCCGCGGCAAATGCCTCGGTGCCCTTGGCCAGAGCCTCGACGGCTGCGTCGATCTGGTGATGATCGTCGCTTTCACGCAGGGCTTCGACCGCGACCAGCAAGGCGTCAATCGCGCCTCGTTGCGACGCGGGGAGCACGTCCGCGTCGGCCAACATCGCGGCGCGCGTTGCCAGAACCAAACGTTCAGCATCGACGCGTGATTCGCGCAGGCTGCGCTCGCGCATGTCCTGTTCGGCGGTCGAGAAGCTCTCGGTCAACATGCGCGCAATGTCGTCGTCGCTCAGGCCGTAGCTCGGCTTCACGCTGATCGACGCCTCAACGCCAGAGTTCTGCTCGCGCGCGCTGACGCTGAGCAATCCATCGGCGTCGACCTGAAAATTCACGCGCACCCGCGCGGCACCGGCCACCAGGGGCGGTATGCCGCGCAGTTCGAAACGCGCCAGCGAACGGCAGTCACTGACGAGTTCGCGCTCGCCCTGCAACACATGCAGCGCCATCGCGGTCTGGCCGTCCTTGAAGGTCGTGAAGTCCTGACCGCGTGCAGTAGGAATCGTGCTGTTGCGCGGAATGATGCGCTCGACCAGGCCGCCCATCGTCTCCAGCCCCAGCGACAGCGGAATCACATCGAGCAGCAGCAGCTCATCGGCGCCGGCATTGCCGGCCAGGGTGTTGGCCTGAATCGCCGCGCCGAGTGCCACCACCTCATCCGGGTTCAAGTCGGTCAAGGGCGTCATGCCGAACAATCCACCGACGGCCGACTGCACGATCGGCATGCGCGTCGAGCCCCCTACCATCACCACACCTTTGACCTGGCTCTTGTCGACTTTCGCGTCGCGCAGCACCTTGCGAACTGCGCCGAGCGTTCGAGCGACGATGGGCTGAACCAGGGCATCGAGCTCTTCGCGCGCCACGCGCACCGAGACCTCGCCACCTGCCGACAAGGGGCAGGCGAGCGTCGCGTGGTCGGCCGACGAGAGCTTTTCCTTGGCAGCACGTGCCGCAACCAGCAGGGCGCGTTTGTCTTGCGCGGTCGCGGCCTGCATGCCGCTGCGCTGCAGCGCCCACTGCGCGAGCACGGCGTCCACATCGTCACCGCCCAGCGCCGAGTCGCCCCCGGTCGCCATGACCTCGAACACACCATCGGACAGGCGCAACAACGACACATCGAAAGTCCCACCGCCCAGGTCGTACACCGCGTACAGGCCTTCGGCGCCGTGCTCCAGGCCATAGGCGATTGCCGCGGCCGTGGGTTCGCTGATCAGGCGCAGGACATTCAGGCCGGCAAGCTGGGCAGCGTCTTTCGTTGCCTGACGCTGGGCTTCGTCGAAGTACGCCGGCACCGTGATCACCGCGCCGAACAGATCGTCATCGAAGCTGTCTTCGGCGCGCTGGCGCAAGGTGGCGAGAATTTCTGCCGACACCTCGACCGGGGACTTGTCGCCCGCCGCAGTGCGCAGCTTCAGCATGCCTGGCGCATCGACGAATTCGTAGGGCAACTGCGCACGGCCTTCGATGTCGGCCACGCCCCGCCCCATGAAACGCTTCACTGACACGATGGTGTTGTGCGGGTCGATCGCGGCGTCAGCCAGCGCCGCCGCGCCGATCTGGCGCCGCCCGTCGGCAAGGTATCGCACGGCGGAGGGCAGGATCACGCGGCCGGCCTCGTCGGGCAGGCACTCCGACACGCCGTTGCGCACCGCGGCGACCAGCGAATGTGTGGTGCCCAGGTCAATGCCCACCGCAATGCGGCGTTGGTGCGGGTCGGGCGCACCCCCGGGTTCGGAAATCTGCAGCAGGGCCATGCCGTCATTGTCCCAGCGACTCGAGCCGCTGATCGACGTCCGCCGCAAAGCGCTCGACAAACATGAGGGCTCTGACTTCGGCGGCAGCGGCTGCCGGGTTGCTCTGGTGGTCCAGCAGCATCTGCAGACGACTCAAGGCATCGGCACGCTCGGCCGCCACCTGGATCGCCAAGCCTTCGACCTGCGCAACCGAATGTGCATCGTCCAGTGCCTCGCGCCACTCCATCTGTCGCAGCAGAAAGGCCGCCGGCATGGCCGTGTTGGACTCAGCATCGATGCGCTGACCGGCCAATTCACAAAGGTAGGCGGCGCGGCGCAACGGGTCCTGCAGCCGTTGATAGGCTTCGTTCACACGCACCGCCCATTGCAGCGCAATTCGTTGGGCGGCGGGTCCTTGAGCCGCGAATCGGTCTGGGTGCACCTCGGCCTGCAAGGCACGCCAG
>JANNKS010000169.1:0-7487 GCA_031396425.1 Rhizobacter sp.
GCATTGCGACGCTCGAGGACATGCTCGCCACGTTGGCGGCCGGGCTCGGCACGCTGTCGGCCGCGCTCGCGGGTGCACGCGACCGCGAGCGCAAGGAACGTCGCTGACGGGCTGCCAGGGGCGTGCCGGCGCGCCGGCGCGCGGCGCATGCTTCGGCCGGGGCCGCGCCCCGGCGTGTCGACGCTTCAGCGCACCGACAGCAGCCGCAGGCGCCGCGCCGCCTCTTCGGCGCGCGCGTCGTCGATCTCGCGCAGCACGCTGCCCACGTCGGCGGGGGCCACGCTGGGCGTGAAGCGCCCGCTCAGCGCGCTGTCGGGGTTCAGCACGCCGCGCCGGTACAGGTCCCAGATTTCCTCGCCGAACCGGGTCTGCAGCAGGCCCGGGGCAAAGCGGCCGAAGAAGTCACGGAGGTTGGCCACGTCGCGCAGCAGCATGCGTTGCGCGTGGTTGTTGCCCGCCGCATCCACCGCCTGCGGCAGGTCGATGACCACCGGGCCATCGGCGCCGAGCAGGATGTTGAACTCCGACAGGTCGCCGTGCACGACGCCGGCGCACAGCATGCGCACGACTTCGCGCAGCAGCGTGGCGTGGTGGGCCAGTGCCTGCTCGGGCGTGAACTGCACATCGTTGAGGCGTGGTGCCGCGTCGCCGTTCGCGTCGACCACGAGCTCCATCAGCAGAACGCCCTCAAAGAAGTTGTACGGCGTGGGCACGCGCACGCCCGCGGCGGCCAGCCGGTACAGCGCATCGACCTCGGCGCTTTGCCACGCCGCTTCCTGCGCTTCGCGGCCGAAGCGTGTGCCCTTGGCCATCGCGCGCGCCTGGCGGGTGTTCTTCACCTTGCGGTTCTCGGTGTAGTCGACCGCCTGGCGGAAGCTGCGCTGGGTGGCTTCCTTGTAGACCTTGGCGCAGCGGGTGTCGTCGCCACAGCGCACCACGAAAACCATCGCCTCCTTGCCGCTCATCAGCTGGCGCACGACGCTGTCGATCAGGCCCTCGTCCAGCAGCGACTTGAGGCGTTGCGGCGCTTTCAACGCTGGGCCCTGCGCTGGCGCATCTGCGCGAGCGGCCGTTTGCCCTTGAGCTGGCGCTCGATGCCGTCGTTGAGCTGCCCGCGCAAGGCAATCACCGCGTCGATGTGGCCGTACACGCCGGGAAAGCGCAGGTCCAGCCACAGCCAGAGCGTGCAGGCGCGCAGCGCCTGCTCCATGCGCTCCAGGCGGCTGTGGCCGTCCACGGCGTCGAGGAACCAGGGCTTGCCGGCCTTGCCGGTCTGCGCATGGCTGGTGCTCCAGTCGAGGAATTCCTGCAGCTGCGAATCGGTGCGCGTGTCCACCGGCGCCTGAGCGTAGATGAATCGTTCCTTCAGCGTCAGCGCCGGTGCGCTCTTGTCGAGTGCTTCGGCGAGTTCGAGCATCTGCTCGAGTTCGGCGACCGCGAAGTGGGCGTTGTCGAGCTTGAGCTGCGCCATGAACACGTCGAGCACGTCGCGCAGCCGGGTCTTGTGCAGGCGCGACGAAATGGTGTCCACATGCCAGCCGTTCGGCGCCACCGGCGCCTTGAAGTCGGGCGGTGCGCGCGGGGTCTTGGGCAGCAGCTCTTTCAGGTCACGCAGGGCCGAAGGCTCGGCCTCCTTGAGCACGCCGACGAAGCCTTCTTCGTGGATGCCGTAGCGCCCGGCGCGCCCGGCGATCTGGTGCACTTCCGACTCGTTCAGCGGCCGGTCGCCCTGGCCGTCGAACTTGGTCATGGTGCTGAACAGGATGCGCTGGATCGGCAGGTTCAGGCCCATGCCGATCGCGTCGGTGGCGACCAGGATGTGCGACTCGCCGGTGGCGAAACGCTCCGCCTCGCGGCGCCGCACTTCGGGCGGCAGCGCGCCGTAGATCACCGACACCGGGTGGCCGCTGGCGGCGATCTGGTCGCGCAGCATCAACACGTCGCGGCGGCTGAACGCCACCACCGCGTCGCCCAGTTTCAGCGAAGCGATCGGCACCGGCTGCGGCAGCAGTTCCACATGCTGCTTGCGCTCGAAGACGCGCACCTCGCAGCGCTCGCCGCACAGGCCGAGCAGGTTCTCGATCGCCGGCACGGCGTAGGCCGAACAGATGATGATCACCTCGTTGGCCGGCACCGCGACGATCGCCTGCGTCCAGGCCCAGCCGCGGAAATTGTCGAAGATCATCTGCGCTTCGTCGATCACGGCCACGTCGATGGGCTTGTTCGTGGCCACCATCTCGATCGTGCTCGACACAACGCGGGCACCGTCGGCAGGCACGTTTTCCTCGCCGGTGAGCAGCGAACACGGCACGCCGCGCGCCACCAGCCGGTCGCGCCCTTCGAGCGCCAGCAGGCGCAGCGGCGCGAGGTAGGCACCGTCGAACGCCTGGGCCAGGCGCTCGAACGCGGCGTGCGTCTTGCCGCTGTTGGGCGGGCCGACGTAGAGCGTCACGCTGCGCTGCAGGTGGCGCGCTTTCTCGAACGTGTCGGGGTAGCCCTGGAACGCGAGCTCGCTGTTCAGGCCTTCGAGCGTGTCGAGTTCGGCAACGCGGTGTTCCCAGCGGTCCTGGGCGCGGCTGCACGCGGCCATCAGCTCGGGCAGGGTCTGCGGCGAGGCACATTCCGATTGCAGGCGCGGCAGCAGCGATTCGAGGTGGCGCGGTTTGTTCGAGCGGCTGCGCGCGATCAGGCTTTCCAGGTGGGCCGTGAGTTGCGCGGCCTGCGGGTAGGCGGGGGGCGGGCCCAGTGCCGCCAGCAGCGCCGCCTGGTCGCCGCTGCGGTAAAACGCCCAGACGGCAGCGGCGTCGACCGGCACGCGGAACAACACCGGCACGCGCCAGCCGGGTTCGGACAATGTCAGACTGTGGCTGATCAGGCGCGTCCAGGCGCCGGCCTGGCGCGCGACACCGAGGGCGTCGAGCGCGGCGCTGCGCTCCAGCATCAACGGCCGCACGGCCGGGCCGGTGCCCAGCGTGTCGAGGTGGGCCAGCGCGCTGTCCATCAGCTCGGGCGCGATCCAGCGGCTCGGCCGCGCCCCGGAGACGGGCTTTTGCAGCAGCACCAGGCCGAGCTTGTCGAGATGTTCTTCGAAGCCCGCGCTGCGTTCGGCGACGTAGTCGGCGGGCTTCACGACCTGCGGCAGCACATAGGCCGCCTGGCGGATCCGGGCGAGCTGCTCTTTGCCGATGTGGGGAGGGACGCGCTGGGCGTGGCGAGGGTTCGGTAGGGTCAATGACACGCCCTGATTGTCGTTGCGTTCTGGTTTTGGGGGCTTTGGCAGCGGAAGGGCAGGGCCCCGGGTCCCGATAATCACGCATGAGCAACCCAGAACCCACCGCCGGCCGCCAAGCCAAGCCGCCGATGGCGGACGTCCCCGCCGATGCGACCGCCGGGCCGTCGTTCAGCAGTCTGCCGCTGTCACCTGCCACGCTGGAGAACCTGCAGCGGCTCGGCTACACGGCGATGACGCCGATCCAGGCCGCCACCTTGCCGCTCGCGCTGGCCGGGCACGACCTGATCGCGCAGGCCAAGACGGGCAGCGGCAAGACGGCGGCGTTTGCGCTGGCGGCGCTGACGAACCTGAACCCGCGCCGCTTTGCGGTGCAAAGCCTGGTGCTGTGCCCGACGCGCGAACTCGCCGAGCAGGTGACGCAGGAACTGCGCCGCCTGGCGCGCGCCGAAGACCACATCAAGGTGCTGACGCTGTGCGGTGGCGCCACGATGCGCCCGCAGCTCGCCAGCCTGGAGCACGGCGCGCACATCGTGGTGGGCACGCCGGGGCGCATCATGGACCACCTCGAGCGCGGCAGCCTGAAGCTCGATGCGCTGAACACGCTGGTGCTCGACGAAGCCGATCGCATGCTCGACATGGGGTTTTTCGACGACATCGCGGTGGTGATCAAACAATGCCCGGCGCAACGCCAGACGCTGCTGTTTTCGGCCACGTTTCCCGAGGGCATCACCAAACTGAGTGCGACCTTCATGCGCCAACCCAAGGAGGTGAAGCTGCTGGCGACGCATTCCGCGGCGAAGATTCGCCAGCGTTTCTACGAGGTGCGCGAAGACCAGCGGCTGCACGCCGTGGGCCAGCTGCTGAAGCACTTCCGGCCCGTCAGCACCCTTGCGTTCTGCAACACCAAGCAGCAATGCCGCGACCTGGTGCAGGTGCTGCGCGCGCAGGGCTTTGCGGCGCTCGAGCTGCACGGCGACCTGGAACAGCGCGAACGCGACCAGGTGCTGATTCGCTTCGCGAACCGCAGCTGCAGCGTGCTGGTGGCCACCGACATCGCGGCGCGCGGCCTGGACATTGCCCAGCTCGAGGCAGTGATCAATGTCGACGTCACGCCCGAGCCAGCGATCCACACGCACCGCATCGGCCGCACCGGGCGGGTCGACGAAGCGGGCTGGGCGTTCACGCTGGCGAGCCTGGACGAGATGGGGCGCGTCGGCCAGATCGAGAAGGAGCTGGCGTTCACGACCCAGTGGCAGCCATTGGCTGAACTCGAGGCTTCGAGCGACGAGCCCTTGAAGGCGCCGATGGTGACGTTGCAGATCCTGGGCGGACGCAAGGAAAAGATCCGCCCTGGCGACGTGCTGGGCGCGCTGACCAAGGACCTGGGCTTCGCCGGCGCGCAGATCGGCAAGATCAACGTGAACGAGTTTTCAACCTACGTGGCGGTGCAGCGCGACATCGCCGCGCAGGTGTTGCAGCGGCTGAGTGCCGGCAAGGTGAAGGGGCGCAGCGTGAAGGTGCGAATGCTGGAGGATTGATTCCGGTTGTCGCACGGCGGCGCAGGCGCAGCCTGGCCGAGCGCGCGGCGCGCGCGAGGGTCGCAGAATGCCGATTTGAACGAAGCGGGGTGATCGAGAATGGGCGAACGCAAGGTGTGTGTAGTGACGGGGTCGTCGTCGGGCATCGGCGCCGCCACGGTGAAGCTGTACGCCCGCAACGGCTGGGACGTGGTGGTCAACTGTTCGCGCGACACCGCGCCCGCGCAGCGCGTCGCTGCTGAATGCGAAGCGCTCGGTGTGCAGGCGCTGGTGGTGCGCGCCGACGTGTCGAATGATGCCGACTGCCGCCGGCTCGCCGCCGAGGTGGAAACGCGCTTTGGCCGCGCCGACGTGCTGGTCAACAACGCCGGCACCACCAAGTTCGTCGCACTGAATGACCTGGAAGCGCTGCAGGCCGAAGACTTCCAGCGCATCTACGCCGTGAACGTGATCGGCGCGTACCAGATGATTCGCGCGCTGCTGCCGCTGCTGCAGCGCCACCCGGTGACGGGCATCGTCAACGTGTCGTCGATTGCATCGATGATGGGCAGGGGCTCGTCGCTGGCCTACATGGCGAGCAAGGGGGCATTGAATGCCTTGACGGTGGGCCTGGCCCGCTCACTCGGACCTGGCGTGCGCGTCAACGCCATTGCGCCCGGCCTGGTGGAGACGCCCTGGCTCCAGGAGGGCCTGGGCGCCGAGCGTTATGCCGCTGCGGTGAAGGGCTACCGCTCCATCGCGGCGCTCGACGCCGTCATCTCACCCGACGACGTCGCCGATGCCGCTTGGTGGCTGGGTGCCAGCGCGGCGAAGACGACCGGCGAGGTGCTGCTGCTCGATGCGGGGTTGAGGATCGCGCGCGCCTGAGGTCCTGGCGCGCGTTGGTTCGCGCCCATGCACTGCATCGCGGCGGTGGCGGGTGCGTCGTCGGCCGCCGGCCCGGGCTGGAACGTCAGGAGACGCCAGAAAAGAATCGCGGTCATGACGAGGACTGCTGGAACGGCTGACCGGGTGAGCGAGCCGGCTCAGATCGAAGGCCTGTGGGCCCGGCCCTGGCGAACCACCCCGGCAGCGAGGATGGCACCCAGGACGATGCCCACCGAATCGGCGAAAAGGTCGCGCCACTCGCCGGCACGGCCGGGAACGAACTGCTGCAGCACTTCGATCAGGCCGCCGTAGCCGAACAGCATGCAGAGCAGGAAAACGCGCATCCGACGCGACGCCGGGCAACTCAGCGACGCCGAGAACGCCAGTGCGCTGAAGGCCAGCACATGGTTCAACTTGTCCCAGCCGAAATCGAAGGCTGGCGGCGGTGACGGCGTGAGTGCCAGGAAACTCACTGCAACGATCAGCAGCGCCAGCAGCGCCCTCCAGGCGTGCACGGCCGCCGTGCCGGCCGCGATGGCGCGGGCGAGTCTTCGAGCGTGTTGCGGTGCCGGGGCCATCGGGTTTGGCGGTGAAGCTCCTCAGTTCGGGTCGGACGCTGGACCGCTGACTGCCGTTGGCGTGCAGGTTCCGCAAAGGTGGCGCACGGGTCCGCGCTGGTCCGCACTGGTCCGCACTGGTCCGCACAAACAGCAAAGCCCAACCTTGCGGGCTGGGCCATGTGTTTGCTCTTGCTGGTGCCGGCGAGAAGAGTCGAACTCCCGACCTTCGCATTACGAATGCGCGAAAACTAGTGTTTGCCAGCATTCATCTCTGTTGATACACTCCCACTGAAACCTATGTAAATAAACGCTTGCAGCCTGATTCATGGATCGACCGTGTTGATCGAAGTTGCTGCAAATGCGGGGAAGTTGGCTACATGGTGGCTACATGGGATCGGGGGTGAGGCATGGCAAGACGCAGAAAAGATGCGCCGATCGACCTGGCCGAAGGTCACGAACTGACGGCGGGCCTGATTGATGCGCTGGTGTGTCCGGCGGGCAAGATGCAGGCATTCATGCGCGATACGAAATCGCCGGGCCTGCGGGTGCGAGTGACCGCCGCCGGCGCGAAGTCCTACGTGTTCGAGGGCAAGCTCAACCGACAGACCATTCGCCGGACCATCGGCGACGTTCGGTCCTGGAAGATCGATGCGGCTCAGCAGGAAGCGAACCGTCTGCGCGTGCTGCTGGACAGCGGCACCGACCCCCGCGAACTTGCCCGTGAGAAAGAAGCTGCGAAGGCTGCGATGGAGGCCGAAGCCGAGAGCCGGACCGTGACGGTTGCTGACGTGTGGCCACGCTACCTGGCCGAGGGCAAGCCAAAGCGTCGCAGTGCTTGGAAGCCGCGGTATGTCATCGACCTGAAGAGGGCCTCCTCACTGGGCGGCGAGCCGAAGAAGAGGGGCAAAGGCACCACGAAGCCGGGTCACCTTGCCGCACTGATGCCGCTGACCTTGGCGTCGATCGACCAAGACCTCATTCGCGAGTGGTACGCCTGGGAAGCTAAGACCGCACCGATTCAGGCTGCCCGCGCCGTCGCGATGTTCTCCGGCTTTCTCGGCTGGTGCGCGACGAAGAAAGACTTGCGCGCGCTGGTGAACAAGAATGCCGCGCGAGCCAGTGAGTTGGGCGATGTGCTGCCCGGCGTGAACAAGCGCCGCGACGCGCTGGAGATTGACCAACTGCCGGCATGGTTCGAGAACCGAATCGGTGGAGATAAACGCGAACAGAGCGGCGCGAAAAGCTTGAGTGTCGTGCGCGCTCGGAAGCGATTTCTCCCGCAATGCCGTC
>JANNKS010000177.1:0-4495 GCA_031396425.1 Rhizobacter sp.
CGGATTCCCATGCATCACCGACCCACCATTGCTTCGACTGTGTTCCTGCTGCTGATCGGCATCGGCCAGGCCGCCCTCGCGCAGCCGCTGCTGCAGGGTTTCCTGTGCTGCAACATGCGCTCCGACGGCAGCTGGATCAGCGACATCAACTACATCGGCAGCGGCAAGCAGATCGTTCCGGCCGGCACGCCGGTGAAGGTCACCGGGTATGGCCGGCACCGGGTGCTGGTCGAGATGGATGGCAAGAAGCTGGCAATCGGCAACGACTACAGCCGCAGCGTGCCGCTGGAAGACTTCGCAAAACGCTATGTGCTCGCCGAGGACCCGACAGTGGCTCTGGACAAGTTCTCGCCCAAGGTGCGCGAAGCGATCAGGGCCATGCGCATCACACGCGGCATGACGCGCCAGCAGGTGCTGATGGCAGTGGGCTATCCGATCGCCAGCGAGAACCCCGAACTGGACAGCACTTTGTGGCGCTACTGGACCTCACGCTCCGAGGAATACCAGGTGTTCTGGAGCGAAGAGCGTCGGGTCGAGCGGATTTTCGGCGCACCGACGACGCGCGCGCAGGTGGTGATGGAGTGAGCGGCCCGTTGCGGCGTTCGGCTCAGGCGCGCATGCGCCGCACCCAGCCCAGCGTGCCGCCAACGCCGGCCCAGCCGAGCATGAACAACAGCCAGATCGTGATCGAGACCGCCCCAGCAAACATCAGGCCTTCAGCGGAAAAACTGATCGCCGGCTGGTAGGCGGCCCAGGTCGCCTTGGCGATCTGCGGGTCACCGCGCTTGATCAGCAGCAGGATCTGGTGCACCAGGTCGGTGTCAAGGGCCTCCATTGCCGCGCGCAGCCGGTCGAACGTACGCACCATCACCTGGATCGCGTTGCCCTCGGCCTGGAACGTCGGGTCGGTGCTGAAGACATGGTGCTCGATCAGCTTGTCGAGCTTGCCGCCATGAAACTGTTTCGCGATCTCGCGAAACGGCGCCAGGTCTTTCGTGACCTGGTCGAGTGCGCCACCCAGGCGCTGCCGGTACTGGATGATGAAACCGGGCACGCAGCCGGCCGCGAGGAACGCGGCGAGCAGCACGATGCGATCGAGCAATCCACGCACAAGGCTCATGGGCAAAGGTCTCCAGGACGGCAACGGCAGCGGCAGCCCACAGCATAGGCCCGGCCGGCGGGACGCGCATCATCGGGCATCGTGCGCCAGGCCGGCGCCGAGTCGGTGACCGGTTGTTGCCGCGCACCGGTGTCAAGCGTGGTCTTTTTCTCGCGAACGGCGATTGCGCACACAGGCGAGCGCTGTGCCGGGCAAGCGACCGGCCGAAACAGACCGGGCCAGGCACAGAATTGCAGCGCGCCGCGCGGTATGCCCCAGTCGGGCAGGCGGAAGCGCCCAGGCCCGCAAATGCCCGGAGCGATCGATGCGGTTCCGGCCGCGGCGCGACTCGCGAGGAATCAGGCATGACCAGACTTTCGGTGAACGGCAAGAACCATTCGGTGAGCGCCGATCCGGACATGCCCCTGCTTTGGGTGCTGCGCGAAGATTTGCAGCTCACCGGCACCAAGTTCGGCTGCGGCATGGCGCTGTGCGGCGCCTGCACCGTGCACCTGGACGGGCAGGCGGTGCGCTCCTGCGTGACGCCGCTGTCGGCCGCAGCGGGCAAGGCCGTCACCACGATCGAGGGCATCGGGGCGTCGCGCACCGGCAAGATCGTGCAGGCCGCCTGGACACTTCACGACGTGCCGCAATGCGGTTACTGCCAGTCGGGCCAGATCATGAGCGCCTGCGCCCTGCTGGCCGACAACAGGCGCCCGAGCGACGCCGACATCGACGCTGCAATGAGCGGCAACATCTGCCGCTGCGGCACCTACAACCAGATTCGCGCCGCGATCAAGGACGCGGCGGCGAATCTGCACGTGCGAGGCGTGTGACGGTGACCACTGCTGCCGGCGGCTCGGGCACGCGGCGGGCCTTCCTGAAACGCAGCGCCAGCGCGGCGCTGGTGATCGGTTTCACGCTGCCCGCTGAAGCGGCACGGGTGCGCAGACCGGCGATGCCGAGCGCGGTCGCATTCGCGCCGAGCGCCTGGTTGCGCATCACAGCCGACAACCGCATCACGGTGCTGTGCGGCTCGGCCGAGATGGGCCAGGGCGTGCTGACCGCGATTCCGATGCTGATCGCCGAAGAGCTCGACGCCGACTGGGACCGCGTCAGCGTCGAGCCGGCACCCGTGAACAAGGTCTACGACAACCCGATGTTCAGTCTGCAAGCCACCGGTGGCAGCACCACGATCCGCTCCCACTGGGTACCGCTGCGCCAGGCCGGCGCCGCGGCGCGCGAGATGCTGGTGGCGGCAGCAGCGGCGCATTGGAAACTCGACGCCGGGCTGCTGCGCACCGAGAGGAGCCAGGTGTTCGGGCCGAACGGCCGAAAGCTGTCCTACGGCGCCCTGATTGGCGGTGCCGCGCAGCAGGCGGTTCCGGCTTCGCCCCGGCTCAAGCCCCAGGCCGAGTTCAGGCTGCTGGGCAAACCCTTGAAGCGGCTCGACACGCCGCAGAAAGTGAACGGCAGCGCGAAGTACGGCATCGATGCCCAGGTGAGCGGCCTGCTGATCGCCGTCATGGCGCGCGCGCCACTGGCCGGCGCCAAGGCCACCGCTTTCAATGAAGCTGCAGCACGGGCGATCGCGGGCGTGTACAACGTGTTGTCCATTCCGAACGGCGTGGCGGTGCTCGCCGAGGGCTACTGGGCGGCGAAGAAGGGGCGCGACGCGCTCGACGTTCAGTGGGACCTCGGACCGCTGGCCAGCCTGTCGTCGCAGGGCGTGAGCGAACAGCTGAATTCCGCTGCCACCAACGCCGACGCGTCGGCGCGCGACGACGGCAATGTGCGTGACGCGGCGGCGAACAGTGCGTTGATGCTGGACGCGACCTACGAAGCGCCCTACCTCGCCCACGCCTGCATGGAACCGATAAATTGCACCGCCCATGTGCGCGGCGACGAGGTGGAAATCTGGGCCGGTACGCAGAGCCCGGGGCCGGCCCAGGGCATCCTGGGGCCGCTGGCGCAGGTTGCGCCGGAGCGGGTGAAGGTGAACACGATGTTGCTCGGCGGTAGCTTCGGCCGGCGCTTCGCGCCCGACTTCGCGGTCGACGCGACGCTGCTGTCCCAACGCAGCGGCCGGCCGGTGAAGCTGATCTACAGCCGCGAAGACGACATGGCCGCGGGCTACTACCGGCCCGCGTCGGTGGCGCATTTCGAAGGTGCGCTGGGCGCAGCCGGCGAGCCGACGCTGCTCAAGGTCAGCGTGGGTTCGCCGTCGCTGATGGCCGCGTCGGGTTTCATGACACTGCCCGACAGCGGTGTGGACGCGTTTGCCCTCGAGGGCATCGTCGACCACCCTTACGACATCGCCCACCAGCGCATCCACTACGGCCGCGCCGAACCCGGGCCGCAGGTGTGGTTCTGGCGCTCGGTCGGGCACTCGCAGAACATATTCTTTCTCGAAGGGTTCATCGACGAACTCGCGGTGGCGGCGAAAAAGGACCCGTTCGAATTCCGCCGCTCCCTGCTCGGCGGCCAGCCGCGTTGCAAGGCGGTGCTTGAGCTCGCCGCCGACCGTGCCAACTGGGGCAAGCCGCTGCCCGCTGGCGTGGCGCGCGGTATCGCACTGGCGCACTGTTTCGGCAGCTATGTGGCACAGGTGGCCGAAGTGTCGGTGGCGGCGGACGGCAAGCCCAAGGTGCACCGCATCGTCGCTGCGGTGGATTGCGGCATGACGGTCAACCCCGAGATCGTGCGCCGGCAGATCGAAGGCAGCATCGCGTTCGGATTGAGCGCCGCGCTGTATGGCCGCGTCACGTTTGCCGATGGCCGGGTGCAGCAGCACAACTTCGACGACGCACCGGTGCTGCGCATGAACGAGATGCCGCGCGTCGATGTGCACATCATGCCGAGTTCGGAGGCTCCCGGCGGCGTGGGCGAACCGGGCACACCCCCGGTGGCGCCGGCGGTGGTGAATGCGATCCACGCCGCCACCGGCAAACGGCTGCGCTCCTTGCCGATCGACATCGCGCTGCTCCGGTCGGTCTGAAGTCGGCCAGCGCGGCCGGCGTTCGCGCGCTGGCCCGCAGGCCGCGCACGGTTCGACGCTGCGCCAAGCACCGGGTGTTTCCGCTCTGACCGGTGGCCCATCGGCCGTGTTACCTTGCGCACGCTTCCACTGTCGACCCAGCGTACGTCTTGAGCCTCCACATCCCGACCCTCCTGCTCGCGATCGTGATGGGCTTTGCGCTGCTGGGGCTGGCGCTGGTCATGGCGCAACGCAACACGATGCCGGGCCCCGAACTGCGCCTCTGGACAGCCGGGGTGTGGGCCTTCCTGATCGGCTTCGGATTCTTCGCTCTGCGCCCGTGGATCGTGGAGTGGCTGTCCATCGTGGTCGGCAACGCGATGATTGCGCTGGGTGTCACGTTCATGGGCGCTGCGCTG
>JANNKS010000189.1:0-19723 GCA_031396425.1 Rhizobacter sp.
CCCCCCCCCCCCCCCCCCCGACACCAAGCCGCCCATCGAGGCGGCTTGTTCATTGGCGGGGTCGAACTGACCAGGGTTGCGCCCGCTTATCGAACGATTGCAACGCGCCAGCTGCCGAAGAATCCAGCCAACAGACCTCGGCCTTTTGCCGCGGGCTGAATGACCGGCGCACCCGCCGGGAATGGTTCGGTTCTCAAGGAGTGCCAGCATGGCTCAGACCATCAATACGAATACGGTTTCGCTCAACGCGCAGCGCAATCTGTCGACCTCGAAGACGTCGCTTTCGACGTCGATGGAACGTCTGTCTTCCGGCCTGCGGGTCAACTCGGCAAAGGACGACGCCGCCGGCCTGGCGATCGCCGACCGGATGAACGCGCAGGTGCGCGGCATCAATGTCGCAGTGCGCAATGCGAACGACGGCATTTCGCTCGCGCAGACCGCAGAAGGCGCGCTGGCCACCATCACCGACGCTCTGCAACGCATGCGCGAGCTGACGATTCAATCGCTGAACGGCACGAACGGCGCCTCGGACCGCGCCAATCTCGACGCCGAATATCAGCAACTGTCGGCCGAAGTCACCCGAATCGCAGCTCAAACCAAGTTCAATGGCGTGGCGATCGTCGGTGCCGGCGCCGGCTTGCAGACTTTTCAGGTCGGGCCGAACTCCGGCGATACCCTGGACATCACCACCAACGCCATCGCCCCCGTGGGCGGCAACATTCTCGATGTGGCGGCCTCAGGCACCGCGCTGACCGATATCGACGCCGCGCTGGACCTCATCAACACCGACCGCGCGACCTACGGTGCCGCGATGAGCCGCTTTGGCTTCGCCATCACCAACCTGCAGATCACGGGCGAGAACCAGGCCGCCGCCCGTGGGCGCATCATGGACGCCGACTTCGCGGCTGAAACCGCAAACATGTCGCGTGCCCAGATCCTGCAGCAGGCCGGTACCGCGATGGTGGCGCAGGCCAACCAGTTGCCGCAGCAGGTGCTGCAGTTGCTGCGCAACTGAACGTCGAAGACTCGTCGGCGCCAAAGCCCGTGACCAGAGCCAACTCGCTTCACTGCGAGTTGGCTCTTTTCATTCATCGCCGGGGTGGGGTGTGACGCTTGTCTCGATGTGCTATCGCGCATCGCCAAGAAGTCACAGACGGCGGCCGGGGCTTGTCATCGCGTTTCCTCACACGCCGGCCGGGGCGAGAGCGCAAGAAAGTCCTCAAGTCGCGCCGGAAGCTGCCGAAAGACCCAAGGCGACAACGGAGTAATCCCATGGCAACGATTTCTTCCCCAGGTATCGGCAGCGGGCTGGACATCAACAGCATCATCACGCAGACGCTGGCGGTGGAACGCGTGCCTTTGACTCAGCTCCAGTCGCAGGCGAACGCGCTGGAGACCAAGCTGTCGACCTACGGCAAGGTCAAGTCGGCGATCGCTGCGCTTCGCGATGCGGCGTCGGCGCTGACCCGCGCGGAAACCTGGGGCAAGAGCGCAGGAACGTCGAGCGACCCGGCGGCGGTCAGCGTCACCACCAGCGCCGCCACCCGGCCGGGCAACTATGCCCTGCAGGTGAATCAGCTCGCCGCCGCGCAGTCGAACGTGACGGGAACCTTTGTTTCGGCAAGCACGATCCTCGGTGAAGGCAGCCTGACGATTGAGCTGGGCGGCTGGAACGCCGACCAGACCGCTTTCACTCCCAAGGTGGGTGCCACGCCGGTCACGATCACGGTAGGGCCGCCTGCGGAGTCGCTGGCCCAGTTGCGTGACAAGATCAATGCATCGGGGGCCGGGGTGACCGCGTCGGTGTTGACCGACGCGAGCGGCGCGCGGCTCGTGCTGCGCTCGACGCTGACGGGCGCGCCGAACGCGTTTCGCATCAGCGTCGCCGACGGCGACGGCAACAACGGCGACGGCCTGGGCTTGTCGGCGCTTGCCTTCGACCCGTCGGTGGGCATCCTGACGATGGCCCAGGCACTCGCCGCGGCGAACGCGTCGGCGAGCCTGAACAACCTGCCGATCGGCTCGGAAAGCAACACTCTGTCGGACGTGCTCGACGGCATGACGCTCACGCTCAACAAGGTCACCACCGCCCCGGTTCAGGTGAGTGCGACGCAGGACACGCCGGCAATCCGCAAATCGGTCGACGCCTTCGTGACGGCCTACAACGAGCTCAACAAACTGCTCGCCGACGAGACCAAGGTGGTGCTCGGCTCCAAGGTCGACACCAAACTCCAGGGCGACAGCGCGGCCGTGTCGATTCGGCGCCAGATGCGCAACATGCTGGGCCAGACCAGCGGCGCTTCGACCATGTTCACGCGCCTGGCCGACGTCGGCTTCGACGTGCAACGCGACGGCTCGATCACCGTGAACGAGACCAAGATGGGCAACGCGCTGGCGAATGTCGCCGAGGCGCGCAAGGTGTTCGGCAACACCGACCTGGCCGTGCCCGCGAACGACGGCATTGCGACCCAGATTCGCAAGCTGGGTGACGCCCTTCTTGGCGCCGACGGCACGGTGTCAACGAAGACCGATGGCCTGCGCAAGCGGATCGATCTGAACCAGGACCGCCAACTTCAACTGACCGACCGGATAGCGATGATCGAGAAGCGCATGCGCGCCCAGTACACCGCGCTGGACCGGCAGATGGGCCAACTCAACAGCCTGTCGGGTTACATCAATCAGCAGGTGGCTGCTTTCAACAACGGCAGGTGAAAGGCCTCATTTCTTACGAACGAGCGCCTCAAGTCAACAAGTCTGCGGTCGATAACTCAAGCAGTGCCACAACGACGTTTCCACGACCGCCATGCATGCGACTCCTGTTCGTCCCAACACGCCAGCCGCGTTCACCAACGCGTACCGGCATGTCAGCATCGAAACCGGGGTGTCCGGCGCCTCGGCGCACCAACTGGTCACCATGCTGTTCGACGGTGTGCAGGA
Organism: Rhizobacter sp.; assembly: GCA_031396425.1. GTDB lineage: Bacteria > Pseudomonadota > Gammaproteobacteria > Burkholderiales > Burkholderiaceae_C > JAEMQF01. The sequence goes on from JANNKS010000189.1 coordinate 2,938, forward strand.
TTCGATCGCGCAGGCACGCGGCGCAATCCAGACCCGCAACACCCAGCTCAAGGGGCGGGCCATTGCGCGCGCAGTCCGCATCGTTGAAGAAGGCTTGCGCGGCGCCCTCAATGCACAGGGCGGCGGCTCGCTCGCGCTCGATCTGCGTGACCTCTATGGCTACATCACGTTGAGATTGACTCAGGCCAATCTCGGCAATGACGACAAGGCACTGGCCGAATGTGCAGCATTGATCGAACCTCTGCGCACCGCATGGCGAGCCATCGGCCCGCAGGTGCAAGGTGCGCCGGGATGAACGGAACCTCGATGAAATCGAACCCACCCCGCGACGGCGGCCCACCTTCCGAAGCCTCGTTGCTGAACTACTACGAGGCGATCGAGCAGGCCAGCCGGGACATGCTGCGCGCTGCCCGTGAAGGCAACTGGGATCACGTGGTCAAGCTCGAAGGCGCCTGCGCGCTGCTGATCTCGCAGCTGCGCCACGCAGCGTCGAAGCGTGCTCTCGGCCCCGAGGAAACGCGGCTCAAGTCACGCATCATGCAGCGCATTCTGGTCAATGACGCCGAGATCCGTCAACTCGCCGAACCCTGGCTCGACGACCTTGACCATCTGATTTCCGGGCGCGGCCGGACCGTGCATTGACCCGACCGCACTGAGAACGTGCTCGCCTAACCTACCGGAGTCCCGCCAGGATGGACACCTTGCCGATGCCGCTGGATTCGCTGGTCGCCACGCATGGCGGCCTGCACGAGTTCCGCATGACCTCGTCGGTCGAAATTCGCAACATGCTCACGCGCATCTGCGAAGGCAACATCGTGTTGACGTTGAACTCCAGCGACGGCAGCGACTGGCCCGCCAAACCGTGGGTGATCGACTCGGCGCGTTCCGCCATCAGCATGATGTTCGATGGCGACAAGGACGACCCCAAGTTGGCCCGCGTGCTGGAAAGCAACCAGGTCATCGCGGTGGGCGTGATCGACAACGTCAAGATCCAGTTCGACGTGCAAAGCCTGGTGCTGGTGCACAGCGGCACGTCGAGCGCGTTGCGCTGCGCGATGCCGCGCGAGATCTTCCGCTTCCAGCGCCGAGACAGCTTCCGGGTGCGCCCTCCCGTGCGGAGCGCTCCCGCGGCACGGCTCAACCACGCCGAGCTGCCCGGCCTGCTTCGCATCCTGGACGTCAGCATGGGCGGCTGTGCGCTGTTCCTGCCCTGCACGACCTCACCGGTGGTTGCCGGCACCGTGGTCCGCGACGCCCAACTCGACCTCGAAGTCAGCGTGCGCGTGCAGACCGACCTGCGCATCCAGCATGTCTCGGAGCTGAACGTCGAAGGCACGGGCGTGAAACTCGGCTGCCAGTTCATCAACGCGAACAGCAACTCACTGCGCAACCTGCAGAACTACATCCAGCAGACCCAGAAGCGCGCCCGGCTCGTGCCACTTTGAGGCATCAACGGCCTGCACCAGGCCGACGTTCCCCAAGGGCGCCCGCACGCGGGCAGACAGCCTGTCAGGCGCCGGTATGGCCCCTCTCGACGAGCCCCGGAGCAGTCAAGCCGCGCAGCGGCAACTGCGGACCGCGCCGCAACCAGTTCAGCTCGGACCACCGGCACGCCGCATCGGTGACGTGCAGCGTGTAGGCCTGGCGCGACCGTTCAGAACGGTTCGGCCCGCTGTAGTGCGGCAGCTTGCCGTGAAAGCACACCAGCGTACCGGCCGCCACTTCCAGCGGCACGGCGACGGACCCGCCAGGCCAGGGCGTGGTGTCCAGCGTTTCCATGCGCACCGAGTCGCCCTCACGCACGAAGCGCTGGCGCAGCGGCCCGCGGTGACCACCGGGCTCGACCCAGAGGCAGCCGTTGTAAAGCGTCGCGTCCTCCAGCGCGAACCAGAAGGTCACGACGCTGACGGGTTCGGTGATCAGGAAACTCGCATCCTGGTGCCAACCCACCTCACCGCCGATGCGCGGCGGCTTGAAGATCACCATCGACTGCCAGGCCCGCGGTTCGTCCAACCCGAGGTCGACGGCCAGCGCCGCCATGTCCTCGCCGCGTGAAAACCGGTCGAACACCGGATCCAGGTCATGCAATGCGTGGCCGATCTTGTTGATGGACTCGGCCTTGGGCTGGCGTAGCTGGCCGTTCGGTGCGTAGGCTTCTTCCTCGAAGAAGCAGGTGATGCGGTCGCCTGAAGCCAGGAAATCGGCGTTCGCGTTGCGCGCCTGGTCGCGGGTGGTGAAGACGCTGCCCTGGCCGGTCGGCTCGAACGCGGCAACGATGGCCTGCGACCGTGCCATCACTGCCGCCAGCGCATCGGCTGAGCGGAAGCCAGGCACCACGAGGAAACCCTGATCACGGTAGCGATTTTTCTGGACTTCGGTCAGCATGCTGGCTCCCGGAAGGGGGCAACCTTACACCGAACCCGAGCTTCCCCCGGCAGCGGCGATGGCACGCCGTTTGCAGAAAGCAGACCACAACTCAGCCAGGAGACATCATGACCCGCACCCACCCGAACGCAACGCGGCTTCCCGTTGCGACGCTGCACCGAATTGCGGCAGCCGCCGCCCTCGCCGCACTGCACCTCGGTGCGTCGGCACAACAAGCGGCCGAGAGCGGCAAACTCGCTCCCGTCAACGTGACTGCCGAGCGCCGCACCGAAAACCTGCAGGACGTGCCGAACTCGGTGAGCACCCTGGGCAGCGAAATTCTCGAGGTGCTGGGCACCAGCGGCCAGGACGTGCGCGTGCTGTCGGGCCGGGTGCCGAGCCTGAACATCGAGTCGTCGTTCGGCCGAGCGTTCCCACGCTTCTACGTGCGCGGCTACGGCAACACCGACTTCCGGCTCAATGCGTCGCAACCGGTGTCGCTGGTGGTCGACGACATCGTTCAGGAGAACCCGATCCTGAAGGGCTTCCCGGCCTTCGACCTGGCCCGCATCGAAGTGTTGCGCGGCCCGCAGGGCACGTTGTTCGGCCGCAATACACCGGCCGGCGTGGTGAAGTTCGAATCGGTGCGGCCGACGAAGAACTTCGAGGGTTACGGCAGCCTCTCGGTGGGAACGTTCCGAACCATCAACGCCGAAGCTGCGCTGAACGTGCCCACGAGCCCCGACTCGGCGCTGCGCCTGTCGCTGCTGAACCAGACCCGCGACGACTGGGTGGACAACACCAACCCGGCCGGCCTGACTCGGGAGTTCGAGGGTTACCGCGACACCGCCTTTCGCGCCCAGTGGCAGGTTCAGGCGGGCCAGGACCTGAGTGCGCTGGTGAACCTGCACGCGCGCGACTACGACGGCTCAGCCCGGCTGTTCCGCGCCAACATCATCCAGCCCGGCACGAACGACTTCGTCGCCGGGTTCGACGAGCGCCGCATCTCGACCGACGGCAAGAACGAACAGACGCTGAAGAACGTGGGCGCGAGCCTGCGGCTGCGCTTCGGGCTCGGCGACGGTTTGACGCTGAATTCCATCACCGGCTACGAAACGGTGGACGCGTTCAGCCGCGGCGACATCGACGGTGGCTCCGGGCCCTACGTGTTTGCCGGCGGCCCGGGCTCGATTCCGTTCTATTCCGAAACCGCTGACGGCATGCCCAAACATCGCCAGCTGACGCAGGAGTTCCGGCTCGAGTCGCCCGCTTCGGGCGCCATGTCGTGGCAGGCCGGTGTCTACCTGTTCCAGGAAGACTACAAGGTCGAGAGCTTCAGCTTCGACTCGACCGCCGCGAGCGCGCAGGAAGGCTACCAGCGCGTGCGCCAGAAGAACGACGCGTATGCACTGTTCGGAGCGGTCAACTACGCCGTGACGCCTGCGATCAAGCTGCGCGGCGGGTTGCGCTACACACACGACAAGAAGCGCCTCGACGTCGAGGATTACAACACCACTGCCTTCGTGCCTTGCGTGCTGGCCGGCAAGTGCAATCTTGCGCAACTGGCGGCGCTGGAGCCCGACGGCAACCTCTCGGCCTCACCCGCGGACAACAAGCTCAGCTGGGATCTGAGCGGCACCTACGCGCTGGACAAGGGCATGAACCTGTACGGCCGCGTCGCAACGGGTTTCCGCGGCTCGAGCATCCAGGCGGCGGGCGCGTTCAACGGCAAGTCGGTCGCCGGGCCGGAAACCAACCTGTCGTTCGAGGCCGGCGTGAAGGCCGACCTGTGGGACGGCCGCGCGCGCGTCAACTTCGGCGTGTTCCATTACACCGTGAAAGACCAGCAGCTCACCGCGGTGGGCGGCACAGCCAACGCGAACGTCCTGCTCAACGCGAAGAAGGCAGTCGGCCAGGGCTTCGAGATGGACCTGCAGGCCTACGTCACCGACAACCTGCTCGCCACCCTGGGCGTGGGCTACAACGACACCAAGATCAAGGACCCGAACCTAGCCGTCTCGGTGTGCGGCAACAGCCAGAGCCCGCCGGCACCGAACTGCACCGTCACCGACCCGCTGAACGGCAGTGGCCAGGCGCTGATCGACGGCAACCCACTGCCGCAGGCGCCCAAGACGACGCTCAACTTCACGCTGCGCTACGGTTTGCCCGCCGCCGGCGGCGAGTGGTACGCGCTCACCGACTGGGTGTACCGCAGCAAGGTCAATTTCTTCCTCTACGAGTCCAAGGAATTCACCGGCAAGCCGCTCACCGAAGGTGGCATCCGCGTCGGCTACCTCTGGGGCAAGGGCAAGTACGAAGCCGCCGTGTTCGGCCGCAACATCACGAACCAGATCCGCATCGTCGGCGGCATCGACTTCGACAACCTGACCGGCTTCATCAACGAGCCGCGCACCGTGGGGGTGCAGTTCAAGGCAATGTTCTGAACGAGTTGGGCTGACTCGCGGCGACCCCGAAACTTCAGCGAGAGCGGTTGCGGCGCGGGTTCGCGGGGGCGCTGACCCGCCCAGGCGCACCACCCCGACCCGCCAGCTGCGGCTTTGCTTGCCCGGTCACCCGGGCGAGGCCGCCATCCAGCCGCGCACCGCAACACGCGCCGCTTCACGCACCGCATCTCCAAGAAACGAGTGATCGGCCGCCTGCACCATCATTTCGCCAAGCTCACGGACCGTGAACCCCGCCTCCTGCACCAGCCGCACCGCCTCACCGGTATGCGAGATGCACGACATCAAACGGTTGTCGGTCTGGAAGCTCAGGCTCACCCCAGCACGCCACAGCGCCTTGATCTGGTGTCGTGCGACCGAAGCCGACGCACCGGTGTGCACATTGCTCGTCGGGCACACCTCGAGGTGTGTACCGCTCGCCCGCACTGCTTCGACAAGGTGGGCGCGCGCCGGGTCACGAACCGCATCGGCCAGATGCACACCGTGTCCGATTCGGCGCGCACCCAGCTGCACCGCTTCGAGCACGCGCTCCGCAACGTCAGCCTCGCCCGCGTGCAAGGTCAGCGGCAAGCCGGCGTCAAGCGCCAGTGCGAGCGCGCCGGCATGTTCGGCTGGCGGATGGCCCAGTTCTGCGCCGGCGAGGTCGAATGCGACCACGCCGCGCCCATGCCAGCGCAGCGCCAAGCGCACCGCGCGTTCGGTCTCGGACGGTGGCAGGTGGCGCATCGAACAAACGATCAGCCCGCTGGGCAGCGTGCTGCGTGACAGGCCTTCGAGCAGGGCCTCGACCGCCGCGTCGCCGCTCACGCCAAACGGCTCGAACAGCAAGGGCGCGATGCGGAATTCGGCGAGCACGGCGCCATCGGCGCGGGCGTCCTCGGCGGCTTCGAAGGCGACACGCGCCATCGCATCGGGCGCGGCCATGGCCGCCACAGTGAGCGCAAAGCCTTCGAGGTAGCTGGCCAGGCTGCCGGCGTGCGCGCGACGTTGAAACCAGGCCTCGACCCCGGCCAGGTCGTGCGCCGGCTGGGCCAGGCCACGCTGGCGCAGCAGGTCGATCAGCGTGGCCACGCGCAGGCCACCATCGAGGTGATCGTGCAGCACCACCTTGGGCATGGCACGCAGCGTGACCAGCAGCGGGTCGGTGGGGGCAATGTCGGCGTCGTGCATGGGTTGCATCGTAGAGCAGACGCCTCGCGAACCCCTGGGCTACTGCGGGGGCTCAAGCGGCGCGAGTCTTGCTATCCTGCCGTCATTCCAGCAATCGAGGCTCAACACCATGAAACCCATTCAGCCCTTCCTCCATCTGTTCCTTGGCAGCGCCGTCGCCAGCCTGGCCTTCGGTGCGCTGTCGCAACCGGCGATCGTCTACGACATGGGCGGCAAATTCGACAAGTCGTTCAACGAAGCGGCCTACAACGGCGCCGAGCGCTGGAAGAAGGAAACCGGCAAGGCTTATCTCGATTTCGAGATCGCCAACGAAGCGCAGCGCGAGCAGGCGATGCGGCGCATGGCCGACAAGGGTGCCAACCCGATCATCGGCGTGGGTTTCTCGCAGGGCTCGTCGATCGAGAAAGTGTCCAAGGAATATCCGAAGCTGAGCTTTGCGATCATCGACTCGGTGGTCAAGCAGCCGAACGTCGAATCGATCGTGTTCAAGGAGCAGGAAGGCAGCTTCCTGGTCGGCATGATGGCCGCATTGGCCAGCAAGAGCGGCAAGATCGGGTTCGTCGGCGGCATGGACATTCCATTGATCCGGCGTTTCCAGTGCGGCTACGAGCAGGGTGCGAAATACGCCAACCCCAAGGTGGAAGTGAGTGCCACCATGACGGGCACGACACCAGCCGCCTGGAGCGACCCGTCGCGCGGCGGCGAACTCGCCAAGGCGCAGTTCGCCAAGGGTGTCGACGTGGTGTTCGCCGCTGCCGGCGGCACCGGCGTGGGCGTGTACCAGGCCGCCAAGGATGCCGGCAGATTAGCGATCGGCGTGGACAGCAACCAGAACCACCTGCACCCGGGGACGATGCTCACGTCGATGGTCAAGCGGGTCGACAACGCGGTGTACAACAGCTCGAAGAAAAGCACGCCGGGGGTCACATCGCTGGGCCTGAAGGAAGGCGGCGTTGACTACGCTCTCGACCAGCACAACCAGAAGCTCGTCCCGGCGGACATGAAGGCGAAGGTGGACGCCGCGAAAGCCGACATCATTGCCGGCAAGATCAAGGTCGCCGACTACATGGCCGACAACGCCTGCAAGTACTGAAGCGGTGCGCCCTGCTGCTGCGCCGCCCGCCATCCGCATGGTGGGCATTCAGAAACGCTTCGGCGCAGTGCAGGCGAATCGGGGCGTCGACCTGACGGTCGCGCGTGGCACGGTGCACGGCATCGTCGGTGAAAACGGCGCGGGCAAAAGCACCTTGATGGCAGTGCTGTACGGCTTCTACCAGGCCGACAGCGGCAGCATCGAAATCGACGGCCAGGCGGTTCACATCGCCAACTCGAAAGACGCGATTGCCCTGGGCATCGGCATGGTGCACCAGCACTTCATGCTGGTCGAAACTTTCAGCGCGCTCGACAACATCCTGCTTGGTGCCGAACCCGACTGGCGGCTGCACGCGGCGCGCGACCAACTGCGCGGCCGGCTCGAAGCGCTGATGCGCAGCACCGGGCTGCAGGTGCGGCTCGATACGCTGGTGGAAGACCTGCCGGTGGGCGAACGCCAGCGCCTGGAAATCCTCAAGGCACTGGTGCGCGGCGCGCGTTTCCTGATCCTCGACGAGCCCACCGCCGTGCTCACGCCGCAGGAAACCGAACAGCTCTTCGGCACGCTGCGCGGCCTGCGCGAGAACGGTGTGACGGTGCTGCTGATCACCCACAAGCTGAAGGAGATCATGGCGCTGTGCGACGCGGTCACCGTGATGCGCGCCGGTGCGGTGGTGCTCGACTGCCGCATCGATGACACCAGCGTCGATGCCTTGGCCGAAGCGATGGTCGGTCGGCGCGTGCAGATCGGCCGCAACGACGCGGCGGCGGCCTCTGCCGTGGTGTCGGGCGTTCCGTTGCTCGAAGCGCGCCACCTGCGCTGGCGTGATGCGTTCGGCGTGCAGCGCCTGGACGATCTGTCGCTGACGCTGCACGCAGGGGAAATCGTCGGTGTGGCCGGCGTGTCGGGCAACGGCCAGAGCGAACTGCTCGATGCGCTGGCAGGCCTGCTGGTGCCCGACGCGGGCGAGTTGATGGTTGGCACCCGGATTTTCAGCGCGGCGCACTGGCTCGACCCAGCGCAGGCGCGCGAACTGAAACTGGCGCATGTGCCCGAAGACCGGCACCGGCGCGGCCTGGTGCTGCCGTTCGAAGCCTGGGAATCGGCCGTGCTGGGCTACCAGGACAGCGCGCGCTACGGGGCCGGCACATTGCTCGATGCGAACGCGATGCACACCGACACCGCCGCGATGATGGCGCAGTACGACGTGCGCCCGCCAAACCCGGCGCTGCACTGTTCCAAGTTCTCGGGCGGCAACCAGCAAAAGCTGGTGCTCGCGCGCGAGGCCTGGCCGCGCCCGAGCGTGCTGCTGGTCGGCCAGCCGACCCGCGGCGTCGACATCGGCGCCATAGCGTTCATTCACGGCCGGCTGCGCGCGATGCGCGACGCGGGCGGCGCGGTGCTGGTGGTGAGCTCCGAGCTCGATGAGATCCTCGCCCTGTCCGACCGCGTGCTCGTGATGTGCGGCGGGCGCATCACCGGTGAACTGCCGATCGCCGACTGCACCGAAGCCGCGCTCGGACGCCTGATGAGCGGAGCGCAGGTCGAGAAGGCGGCAGCGTGAGCGGATTGAACATCGCCGAGCTCGTCATCCCGGCGCAAGCCGGGATCCAAACCCCGCGCGCTACGCCTCGGCGCAGCAGTGGATCCCGGCTTGCGCCGGGATTACGGAACGTGAAGATGAGCGCATTCAAAAGCACACCATGAGCCAACCCATCGAGATGCCGCGCTGGCTCGACCTGGTGGTGTTGCCCGCCTTCAACCTGGCGCTCGCCCTGCTCGCCTGCGGCGTCGTGGTGCTGATCGTCGGCCAGAGCCCGGGCCAGGTGCTGGCGCTGTTGATCAAGGGCGCGTTCGGCAGCCGGGTGGGCTTCAGCTACACGCTCTACTACGCCACCACCTTCGTCTTCACCGGCCTGGCGGTGGCGGTGGCCTACCACGCCGGGCTGTTCAACATCGGCGGCGAAGGCCAGGCGATGCTCGGCGGCCTGGGCACCGCCCTTGCCGCGCTGGCGTTGGGCGATCAGGTTCCGGCCTGGATCACGCTGCCGCTGATGGTGCTCGCCGCGATGCTGGCCGGCCTGGCCTGGGCTGCCGTGCCCGCTGTGCTGCAGGCCTGGCGCGGCAGCCACATCGTGATCACGACGATCATGTTCAACTTCATCGCTTCGGCGCTGCTCGCTTACGTGCTGCTCAATGTGCTGAAGGAGCCGGGCAACATGACGGTCGAAAGCCGCCCGTTCGGCCCCGGCGCCAAGGTGCCCGGCGTGCACGAGGCATTGGCCTGGCTGGGCATCGCGTGGCCCCGTTCGCCGCTGAACCTGAGCGTGCTGCTCGCGGCGTTCGCTGCGCTGGGCGTATCCCTGCTGCTGTGGAAAACCAAGGCGGGTTATGCGCTGCGTGCGGTCGGCTTCGCCCCCGAAGCGGCGCGCTACGCCGGCATCCGACCGCGCGCCCAGATCATGCGGGCGATGGCGCTGTCGGGCGCGCTGGCCGGGCTGGTGGGCATCAACGAAGTGGCCGGCGTGCACGGCCGGCTGCTGCTCGACTACGTGGTGGGCGCGGGCTTCGCCGGCATTGCGGTGTCGCTGATCGGGCGCAACCACCCGGTGGGCATCGTGCTCGCCGCCCTGCTGTTCGGCGCGCTTTACCAGGGCGGCGCCGAGCTGGCCTTCGAGATCTCGGGCTTCAGCCGCGACATGGTGTTCACGCTGCAGGGGCTGATCGTGCTGTTTTCCGGCGCGATGGCGCAGGTGGCCGCGCCGGGCCTGGCGCGCCTGTGGAACGCCTGGCAACGCCGCCGCGGCACACCGGTGGCGGCGGCGAATGGCTGAGGCGAGCGGGGTTGCCTTGAGCGCCGATCAGAGGCCGACCATGGACCCGGGTTCGGCGGAAGCGAAGCAGCTGTGGACGAACTGAGCATCGCCTCGCTGCTGGCCTCGACACTGCGCGTGTCGGTGCCGCTGATCCTGTGCGCGCTGGCGGGAACGCTGTCGGAACGCTCGGGCGTCATCGACCTCGGCCTGGAGGGCAAGATGCTGTTGTGCGCCTTCGCGGCCGGCAGCGCCGGCGCGGTGAGCGGCTCGATGGCGCTGGCGCTGCTCGCCGCCGTGCTGGTCGGCGTGGCGCTGTCGATGCTGCACGGCTATGCGTGCGTCAGCCACCCCGGCGACCAGGTCGTGATGGGCATGGCGATCACGATGACGGCAGCCGGCCTGACCGTGGTGCTGGGCATCGCGTGGTTCCACCAGGGCGGGCAGACGCCGCCGCTGCCCGACACGGTGCGCCTGGGCAACTGGTTCACCACGGCCGCCGTTTCGCTGCGCGAGATACCGCTGGTGGGAACCGTGATTGCGCTGGGCCTGCTGGGCCACAACGCATTCGTCTACCTCAGCCTCGCGCTCGTGCCCGTCGTTTGGTGGCTGCTGTTTCGCACCCGCTTCGGCCTGCGCCTGCGCGCCGCCGGCGAAAACCCGGCGATGGTGGATGCCGCCGGCGTGTCGATCATCCGCTTGCGCTACACCGCGCTGGCCGGCAACGGCGTGCTCGCCGCGCTCGCCGGCGCCTACCTGGTGCTGGCGCAGAACCCGAGTTTCATTCCGAACATGACGGCCGGGCGCGGCTACATGGCGCTGGCCGCGATGATCTTCGGCAAGTGGCACCCGGTCGGCGCACTGTGGGCGTGTCTGCTGTTCGGCTTCCTCGACGCCGCGGCGATCCGCCTGCAGGGCACGGCGCTGCCGTTCATCGGAGCCGTGCCGGTGCAGTTGATCCAGGCGTTGCCCTACCTGATGACGGTGGTGTTGCTGGCCGGGTTCATCGGCCGGTCTCGGGCGCCGAAGGCGCTGGGTGTGCCCTACGTCAAGGAGCGATAGGCTGGCGGCCGCCCCCGGGCAGGCGGTGCGGTCGACGACGCGAGAGTCGGTTGATCCACTTCAAGTCGGCGCACGGCAGTCGGCGCGAGGGTCCCTGCCTATGCAGTGCCCTGGCCTTGCGATGCCCTATGCTGCAGGGCAGGGCCTGGCCATCGCCAGCCCGTCGTCCTTCAACCGAACAAGCACCCCATCATGAGCACCGTCGCCCCCGAAATGCTGGCCCTGCAACGCCTCTACCACTGGGAAAAAACCGCACCCGGACGCATCGCGCTGACCCAGCCGATGGGCGGCGGCGTGACGAAGGATTTCACCTGGGCCGAGGTCGGCGACCAGGTGCGTCGCATGGCCGCACACCTGAAGTCGCAGGGCTGGCCGCCGGGTTCGACGGTGGCCATCCTGTCGAAGAACTGCGCCTGGTGGTTGATGAGCGACCTGGCGATCTGGATGGCCGGCTACGTGTCGGCGCCGCTCTACCCCACGCTGGCGGCCGACACCGTCCGGCAGATCCTGACCCACAGCGAGGCGCGCGCCTGTTTCATCGGCAAGCTCGACGGCTGGGAAGGCATGAAGCCCGGCGTGCCTGCCGGGTTGCCGTGCATCAGCTATGCGCTGTCGCCTGCGGATGCGATCAAGTCAAACGATGGCTGGGACGCGATCTGCGCACGCACTGCGCCGTTGCAGGGCGAGGTGGTCCGCCCCGCCGATGAACTCTGCACGCTGATCTACACCTCGGGCACCACCGGCAAGCCCAAGGGCGTGATGCACAGTTTCGGCAACTTCGCCTGGGCGCTGGACGCCGGCATCAAGCGCATCACGATGACGGCCGAGGACCGCATGTTGTCGTACCTGCCGCTCGCCCACGTGGTGGAGCGCGTGCTCGTCGAACACGGCTGGCTGCGCACCGGCATGCGCTTGTACTTTGCCGATTCACTCGACACCTTCGCCGCCGACTTGCAGCGCGCCCGCCCGACGATCTTCTTCTCGGTGCCGCGGCTGTGGGTCAAGTTCCAGCAGGGCGTGCACCACAAGATGCCGCCGGCCAAGCTGAACCGTCTGCTGTCGATCCCGATCGTCGGCGGCCTGGTGCGGCGCAAGGTGCTGAAGGCGCTCGGCCTGGACCAATGCCGCATCGCGGCGGGCGGCGCCGCACCGATGCCGCTCGAACTGCTGGCCTGGTACCGCCGGCTCGGCCTGCCGATCAACGAGGGCTACGGGATGACCGAGAACCTCGCGCTGTCGCACCTCACCATGCCCGGCCAGAACCAGGAAGGCACGGTGGGCCCGGCCTACGATGGTGTCGACACGCGCATCGACAAGCAAACCGGCGAAATCCAGATGCGCAGCCCCGCCCTGATGCTCGGCTACTACAAGGAACCCGACCTGAGCCGCGACGCCTTGAGCGCCGACGGCTGGCTGCGCACCGGCGACAAGGGGCAGATCGATGCCCAGGGCCGGCTGCACATCACCGGCCGCGTGAAAGACCTGTTCAAGACCAGCAAGGGCAAGTACGTTGCGCCAGCGCCGATCGAAGACAAGCTGGTGATGCACGAATCGGTGGAGGCCTGCGTCGTGACCGGCGCCAACCTGGGCCAGCCGCTGGGCATCGTGATGCTGAACGCCGAAACGGTGGCGCGCCTTGATGACGCTGCCCGACGCACCGAGCTAGAAGCGTCGCTGGGCGAACACCTGCGCAGCATCAACTCGACGCTGGACCCCCACGAACAGCTCGAATGCCTGGTCGTCGTGACGACCGCCTGGACGGTGGACAACGACATCATCACCCCCACCTTCAAGGTCAAGCGCAACCGCATCGAGGATCTCTATTCGGCGCACTACGAACGCTGGGAATCGTCGGGCCGCAAGGTGATCTGGCAGAGCACTTGACCCGCGCGGGCTGATCGGACCGAGAATCACGCTGCACGCCGCCCGGGCGATGCAGGAGTCGCCGTAATGCCCGTGTTGCCCGACAACGAGACGATGCACAGGCTCTTGAGTGCCGCCCGCGTGGCGCGCGGCCGGGCCTACGCGCCCTATTCGCATTTCACCGTCGGCGCCGCCTTGCTTGATGAGCAGGGCCGTATCCACGCCGGCTGCAATGTCGAAAACGCGGCGTATCCGCTGGGGATGTGCGCTGAAGCTGCGGCGCTCGCGCACCTGGTGCTGGCGGGCGGCCAACGGATCATGGCGGCGGTCGTTGTCGGCGACGCGCCGCAGCCGGTGACGCCGTGCGGCGGCTGCCGGCAGAAGCTGCGCGAATTCGCCGCGGACGACTGCCCGGTGTGGTCGGCGAACGGCCAGGCGTTCACGGCGCGCTTCACGCTCGGCGAACTGCTGCCGGCAAGCTTCGGGCCAGACCATCTCAAAGCATGAAGGACGACCCCATCCAGCCGGACGAGATGAGCGCGACGACGGCGCAAGCACTGGAAGACGCCATCACGCGCAGCGCGCGGCAGATTCGCCGACGCTGCGCCGCGCGCGAGCCGAAGATCGCGGTGCTGCTCGGCTCCGGCTGGGCCGCCTTCAGCGAACGGCTGCACGACGCCATCACCCTGCCGTACGCCGACCTGCCCGCGTTCCCGCGGCCCGGGGTGCAGGGCCACGGCGCGCAGCTGCTGGTCGGCCGCTTCGGCGCGCGCGCGGTGCTGGTGCTCAGCGGCCGGCAGCACACCTACGAAACCGGCGACCCCGCCGCGATGAAGGGTGCGCTGCGCACGCTCGCGGCGATCGGCGTCAAGGTGCTGGTGCAGACCAACGCCGCGGGCAGCCTCGCGCCGCGCATGCGTCCGGGTGAGCTGATGCTGCTGGCCGACCACCTGAACCTGGTACAGCACTCGCCGCTGTTGAACGAGACCGGCAACGACCGCTTCGTCGACATGCGCGACGCCTACGATCCGGCCCTGCGCGCCAGCGCGCGCCGTGTCGCCGCCCGCCTGGGCACGCCCTTGCACGAAGGGGTCTACGCCTGGGTGCTCGGGCCGCAGTTCGAAACGCCGGCCGAGATCCGCATGCTGCAGGCGTTCGGCGCCCACGCCGTGGGCATGAGCACGGTGCCCGAAACCATCCTCGCCCGGCACGCCGGTCTGCGCGTGCTGGCCCTGTCGATGTTCACCAACATGGGCTGCGGCATGGAAGCCGAGGCACTCAGCCACGCGCACACACTCGCCACCGCGAAGGCCGCGGGCGCGCGCGCGGTGCAACTGCTCGAGGCGGTGCTCGCCGCGCTGGAGGTCTGAATGGAACGCAAACGCGCCGAGCAGGCCCGTTTGGCGCTGGCCTGCCTGGACCTCACCAGCCTGAACGACACCGACACCGAATTGCAGGTCGCCGCCCTGTGCGAACGCGCCGCCGGCCCGCACGGCCCGGTGGCGGCGGTGTGCGTGTGGCCGCGGCTGGCACGCTTTGCACGCGACCATGCCGCCTCCACCGTTGCCGTGGCCGCGGTGGCGAATTTCCCCGACGGGTCGACCGACATCGAGCGCGCGCTGCGCGACACCGGCCAGATCGTGCAAGCGGGGGCGCAGGAGGTCGACGTGGTGCTGCCGTATCAGGCCTTGCTGGCGGGCGATGAGAAAGCCTGCACGACGCTGCTGAACGCGGTGCGGCGCGCCAGCGAAGGGCTGCTGCTCAAGGTCATCCTCGAGACCGGCGAACTAAGTGAGCCGGCGCTGATGCGACGTGCCGCACGGATTGCGCTCGGCGCCGGCGCCGACTTCCTCAAGACCAGCACCGGCAAGACGCCGGTGAGCGCCACGCCGCAGGCAGCAGAGACCCTGCTGCGCGCCATTCGCGACGAGGCTCGAACCGGTGCACTTGCTGGGTTCAAGGCTTCGGGCGGGGTTCGCACGGTTGCGGAAGCGGCGGTCTACATCGGGCTGGTTGAATCGGTGCTGGGCGCAGGCGCTCTGGTGCCGGCGAGGTTTCGCATCGGCGCAAGTTCGCTGCTGGCCGATATCGAGGCGGTGCTGTCGGGTTCTGCGCCGCCGGTCAAGGCGCCAACCGGCTACTGAGCTTCTATGAAATCGCCGAAGGATTCGGATGCGGTCGGGCGTTTCATCTGCGCCTTGATCGTTGAGGAGCAACCAGTCTGGCCGCGGACCTTCACCTCAGCCGTGCGACTGTGAGAGTGCCTTCGGGCCAAGGCTGTCGAAGGTCGGCAGCCCGACGGTGACCGGCTGTTCTTGGATTCGAGTCGATCGGCTGAACCCGTCCCCTATGCATAGGTGGCGCTATGGAAAACTCTGCATAGCGACCCAAACCGGGCATCCGACTTCCGAGACTGACATCCGCGAAGCAGTCCTTCGCGGATGCAGTCGTGGCCGCGGCAAGAGCGGGCCCGGCCGCTGCATGAAATCCGGCGGCGTTGTGCCACCACACCGGCATCGGCTGCGCGTGGCCCGTTCTGTGTCACCATTCCGCCCCATGCAAGCAGACGCCAAGCCCCTGGACGTGGCGATCATCGGCGGGGGTATCGCCGGCCTGATCCACCTGCACTACGCGCGGCGTGCCGGTCTGAACGCGCTGCTGCTGGAACGGGCGCCGGCTGTCGGCGGTCTGTGGCGCGAGCTGCCTGCGTGGCAGGACATCCAGATCTGCCCTGTCGACTGGACCGTCGGAGACCTGCCTCTCGAAGGCCCGATGCAGCCGCAGGTGCTGGCCAACATCGAATCCTGGGTGAGTCGCTTCGATCTGGCCGATGGCATCCGCCTCGCTTGCCCCGTAGGGCGAGCGCGCCATGACGGGCGTGCCTGGGAACTGAGCACGCCTCAGGGCACGCTGAGGGCGCGCCACCTGGTCGCGGCCACGGGCGCACACAACCGTCCCTGGGTGCCGGCCATGGGGCGACGCGATGGCTCCGTGGCCGAACTGCATTCGAGCGCTCTGCGCGACCCGGCTCAACTTGGCGGCGCCCGCGTGCTGGTGGTGGGCGGCGGTGCCTCGGCTTTGGACCTGCTTGATCAGTGCCTGCTGCGCGGTGCGGCGCACATCGCGTGGGCCTACCGCAGCCTGCGATGGTTCACGCCCACCACCAAGCCCAAAGCCGTGGCAGGGAGTGTGCGGCCGGTGGCCCGGATGCAGGCCCAGGGCCTGCCGGTGGAACAACAGAACGAACTGGTGCGCGCCGATCTCGTGGGGCGCTACCGCAAGTTCGGTCTGCAGGCGCTGATGCCAGAGCGACCGCTGGACCTGCGCAGCGACCAGATCTTCCCTGGCCGTGCCCGCATGCTGGCGGGCCTGGACCAGATCGAGCGTCACGTGGCCGAGGTTGAGGCCCTGGAAGGCGGGCAGGCACGGCTCTCGGATGGCAGCACCTTTGGCGTCGACTTGGTGCTGTGGGGCACCGGCTACCGCACCGATCTCAGCTACTTCGCCAACCCCAATCTGGCAGCGATCACGGGTGTGAACGAATTGGCCCGGCGCTGCGGCTGCGTCTTGCGCAGCCTGGATGAACCCGACTTGTACTTTCCGGCCGTCGGGCTGGAGGGCTATGGCGCCACCTCCTGGAACTTCGCCATCATGGCGCGCAGCGTGATGTCACACATACGCGGCACGGCACAGCTGGACCTGGAGCCGCTCCCGCACCGGCTCAACCACCTGGAGATGGTGCGCCACCTGGCACACCGGGACCCCGCCAGCTTCGGCGGCGCCGACGCCGATGCCTGGTGCCGGGATGTCGGACTAGGCACAATACTGTTCAGATAGATAAACTTCGCAGATAATCCGTTTCCGTCGAGACTTCGATGGGGGCGGACGATGGCGAGAACCCGCAAGGCACTGCCGGCGAGAGTTGACGTTGCACATCTGATCAGCGCCGGAGTGCTGGC
>JANNKS010000266.1:0-2260 GCA_031396425.1 Rhizobacter sp.
GCGGTGCAGCAAGGCCAGAAGCAGATGCTTGAACATCTGAAGGCAAGTGGTGCGCTGTAGGCCCCGTCGCTCGCCAGCGACAAAGCCGGAAAGCTGCACTTAGGCTGCACTTATGTCTCGGGTAGTGAATCGGGGCAAAGGCCCTTTTATCACTGGTGGGTGCTGAGGGGCTCGAACCCCCGACCTACGCCTTGTAAGGGCGCCGCTCTACCAACTGAGCTAAGCACCCACGTGAAAACAGTGGGCCAAGCTCAGTTCAGCGCATCCTTCAGGGCCTTGCCCGGGCGGAACTTCGGAACCTTGGCGGCCTTGATCTTGATCGTGGCACCGGTGCGCGGGTTGCGGCCGGCGCGCGCCGCGCGCGTGCTGACGCTGAACGTGCCGAAGCCGACGAGCGACACCGAGTTGTTCTTCTTCAAGGTCGACTTGACGCCGCCGATCATGGCCTCGAGTGCGCGGGTGGCGGCGGCTTTCGAAATGTCGGCCTGTTTGGCGATGTGTTCGATCAGTTCGGTCTTGTTCACAGGTGGTTTCCCTTCAAAGGTGTCTCACATGAATGTTCTGGACGGTGGTCTCGGCTTCGAACGCTTTGCCAAGTTGGCTCTTATAGGTATGCCGCCGCGCCATGCGCCCGTCTGGGTGCGGGGCAGCGAATTCTATGCGGATTCGCGGCCCCGCCCGGGCGCCCCGGAACGCGTGCTTCCACGCTTGACTTTGCACCCCTCGACGCCTAACTGGCGCCAGGGTTTGCCCCAGCGAAACCACACATCCACGGCAAAACGGTCGGCGCAGACGGGCTTCAGAGTGCCTCGGCAATCGCGCGGCCGACGTCTTCGGTGCGGGCGGTGCCACCCAGGTCGGCCGTGCGCGGGCCGCCGTTGGCGGGGTCGAGTGCCTGCTCGATGGCGCGCATCACCTGGTCGTGCGCGGCGCGGTGGCCCAGAAAGTCGAGCATCAAGGCGCCAGACCAGACTTGCCCGATCGGATTGGCCACACCGCGCCCGGCGATGTCGGGCGCCGAGCCGTGCACTGGTTCGAACAACGAGGGGAACTGGCGCGTCGGGTTGAGGTTCGCCGACGGCGCAATGCCGATCGTGCCGGTACACGCCGGGCCCAGGTCGCTCAGGATGTCGCCGAACAGGTTGCTGGCAACGACCACGTCGAACAGTTGCGGGCGTTGCACAAAGTGCGCGGTGAGGATGTCGATGTGATAACGGTCGACCTTCACGTCGGGGTATTGCTTCGCCATCGCTTCGACGCGCTCGTCCCAATAGGGCATCGTGATCATGATGCCGTTCGACTTGGTGGCCGAAGTCAGCCTCTTGCGCGGCCGGGACCGGGCCAGTTCGAACGCAAACCTGAGCACCCGGTCGACGCCGGTGCGCGTCATCACGGTTTCCTGGACCACGAATTCGCGATCGGTACCCTCGAACATGCGCCCGCCGATGCTGGAATACTCGCCCTCGGTGTTTTCCCGCACGATCATCATGTCGATGTCGCCCGCCTTCAGGCCGGCCAGCGGCGAGCGCACGCCGGGCATCAGGCGCGCCGGGCGCAGGTTGACGAACTGGTCGAACTCGCGGCGAAACTTGAGCAACGAACCCCACAGCGACAGGTGGTCGGGAATCTTGTCCGGCCAACCCACCGCTCCGAAGTAGATCGCGTCATGCTGGCCGATCAGCTCTTTCCAGTTGTCGGGCATCATCTGGCCGTGCCGCTCGTGGTAGTCCCAGCAGGCGAAGTCGAAGTGGTCGAACTGCAGCGGCAGGCCGAAGCGGCTGGCGGCTTTTTCGAGCACGCGCAAGCCTTCCGGCATGACTTCCTTGCCGATGCCGTCGCCGGCAATCACCGCGATGCGTTGTTTCTTGCTCATGCTGTGTTCCTCTGGCCTGCGGCCACAAAGACGAGATCAACCCAGGAGGGTGCAGGTTTTCATTGTGATGCCTTGGCCGGGCGCAACACCAGCGCTACGCCACCGATCGTCAGCAGCATGCCCAGCAGCATGGGCAGCGTGATCACTTCGCCGAACAGAAGCCAGGCCATTCCCGCCGTGCTGGGTGGAACCAGGTACAGCAGGCTCGCCACCTGGGTGGCGGCGCCGCGCTGAATCAGCATGTACAGCAGTGAGCTGCCACCCAATGTCAACACCAGCACCGACCAGGCCATCGCCAGACCGAACTGCGCATTCCAGCGCACTGCCTCGGTTTCCAGCACCGCGAACGGCAGGCTGACCAGCAGGGCGGCCACCAGTTGAATCGCG
>JANNKS010000277.1:0-3054 GCA_031396425.1 Rhizobacter sp.
GGGGCAGTTCTGCATCGACACCCAACTCGCCGCCGCATTGCGCGGCGACGTGAAGAAGGGCCTGTTCTTTCGCGGCAGCGGCGCGTTGCCGTTCGGCAGCGAGATCCGCAGCGTGCGCGAGTTGATGCACAGGCTGCTGGCGCCGCAAGCGTCGTGCTGACGCGCGTTGCTCAGGCGCGTTCGCGAATCCGGCTCGTCGAGCGCTTTGCCTTCGTCGTCATGATCTGGTAGCTGCGAATCGCCTTGTTGCGCAGCTCGATCGCTTTCGCCAATGCGGCTTCGACGCGCTCTTCGGTGTAGGTGGATTCAGTGCCGATGTAGACGCTGCGATTCGTCGGCTTCATGCCGAAACGCGGTATCGACACGCCGAAGGCGTATTCGGTGGTGTTGCGCCCGGCGCGCAGGCGTGCGATCGGCCCGCTCACGCCCACCGGCATGTCGTTCGTCTTGTTCGCCGACACGTCGCGGCGCAGGCGCGACGGCGCTGGCAGCTTGTCGATGCGCACCAGCAGTTCCGCTTCGGCCAGCGCGAGCGCTGCCTTGGCACCCTTGCCGTCGTCGGTGTGGTCGGAAAACAGCTTCGAGCGGCCGTAGCGCAACTGCCAGCCGTGGGTCGAGCCGTTGTCCAGGCGCTGGATGTGTTCCGGCACTTTGAAGGTCTTGCCGGTGAAGATTTCCACTTTGCGATACTTCATGGGAGGGTCCGTCCTTGATGAACTGTGCCGCTGTCCAAACCTGTTCGGCCCGCGGCCGGGCGCGGCCCGCAGGCGCCGTGGCGTTTCGGTGTGCCGCGATGATAGGCCAGCGAACACTATTGTGCGCCAGACTGATCAGGGTCAAACTGCGCATTGAAGTATGACGCGCTGCTGCCAGGCGGCAGCGCCGGCCGGCTACGATGGCGGCCCTGTCAGGAGTCCGAACCATGAATGAAACCGCAGCCGTCCGGCCCAGCGTCGACAACCTGCCTGCCCAGGCGATCAGCGAAGAGGTCCTGCTCGAGAAATACGCGAAGGGCGACGAATCCAGCCTCGCGGCGGTGAACCAGCGCGTCGCCCATGCGCTGGCGCAGGTCGAGGCACCGGCCGAGCGCAGCGCCTGGGAAGAGCGGTTCGCCAAAGCGCTTGCGGCCGGCTTCATCCCGGCCGGGCGCATTCAGTCGGCTGCCGGAACCGACCTGGCCGCGACCCTCATCAACTGCTTCGTGCAGCCGGTGGGCGATTCGATCTCGCAGATCGACGACGGCCACCCCGGCATCTACACCGCGCTCACCGAAGCGGCCGAGACGATGCGCCGCGGCGGTGGCGTGGGCTACGACTTCTCGCGCATCCGCCCGCGTGGTGCCTGGGTGGGCAGCACGCGCAGCAATGCGTCCGGCCCGGTGAGCTACATGCATGTGTTCGTCCGCTCATGCGAAACGGTCGAATCGGCGGGTGCGCGGCGCGGTGCACAGATGGGTGTGCTGCGCTGCGACCACCCCGACGTCGAGGAATTCATCCACGCGAAAGACCGCGGCGACCTGAAGAACTTCAATCTGTCGGTCGGCGTGACCGATGCATTCATGGTGGCGGTGCGCGATGGCACCGATTTCGAACTCGTGCACCGCGCCGAGCCCGGCGAAGCGCAGAAGGCGGCCGGCGCGTATCGCCGCAACGACGCGCAGGGCCTGTGGGTGTACCGCAGGCTGCCCGCGCGCGATCTGTGGGAGCAGGTGATGCGCAGCACCTACGACCACGCCGAACCGGGCGTGCTGTTCCTCGACGCGATCAACCGCGACAACAACCTGGCGTATTGCGAGAGCATTGCGGCGACGAATCCTTGCGCAGAGCAGCCACTGCCCGCCTACGGCTGTTGCTGCCTGGGCTCGATCAACCTGACGCGCTTCGTCGTCGACGCGTTCGACAACGCAGCGCGCTTCGACGAAGCCGGGTTCGCCGCCACCGTCAAGACGGCGGTGCGCATGCTCGACAACGTGCTCGACGTGACGGTGTGGCCCTTGCCGCAACAGGCCGAAGAGGCGCGCAACAAGCGCCGCATCGGCCTGGGTTTCACCGGCCTGGGCGATGCGCTGGTGATGCTCGGCCAACGTTACGACCAGCCCGCCGCGCGTGCGGTGGCGCAGCGCATCTCGGAAGTGATGCGCGACGCCGCGTACGAAGCCTCGGCCGACCTGGCGCGCGAACGCGGTTCGTTTCCACTCTTCAATGCCGACCTTTATTTGAGCGGAAGCACCTTCGCATCGCGCCTGCCCGCGGCGCTGAAAGATCGCATTCGCGCTCACGGCCTGCGCAACTCGCATTTGTTGTCGATCGCGCCGACCGGCACGATCAGCCTGGCGTTCGCCGACAACGCCAGCAACGGCATCGAACCCGCGTTCAGCTGGAGCTACACACGCAAGAAGCGCATGGCTGACGGAAGCAGCAAGGAATACGCGGTGGAAGACCATGCCTGGCGGCTTTACTGCCACCTGCGTGGCGCCGATGCCCCGTTGACCGACGCGTTCGTCACCGCGCTCGAGATGAGTGCAAGCGCCCACGAGGCGATGGTGGCGGCGGTGGCGCCGTTCATCGACACGGCAATCTCCAAGACCGTCAACGTGCCGGCCGACTACCCGTATGCCGATTTTCAGAACCTCTACATGGACGCATGGCAGTCGCGCCTGAAGGGGCTGGCCACCTACCGGCCCAATGCGGTGCTCGGCTCGGTGCTGAGCGTGCCGGCGCCGGCCGCTGAACTGGCCGTGCCGCTGCAGGTGGCCGATACCGGCCTGGCGCTCGACCAGGGTGCGAACATGCGCCTGCGCCTGGAGCGCGCTGGCGCGGCGGTGCTGGCTTCGCTGCGCTGGCCCGGGCGCCCCGAGTTGCCGGCGGGCAACCCGTCGTGGACCTACATGGTGCACCACCCGCACGGCGGCTTCGCGTTGTTCGTCGGTGAACTTGCCGCTGAACCCGGTGAAGCGCGCGCGTCGTCTCGTGATGCGGCCGGGGCGCGCGCCGGCGCGGCGCAGCCCTTCGAAGTCTGGGTGAACGGCGCCGAACAGCCGCGTGGCCTGGGCGC
>JANNKS010000323.1:0-6766 GCA_031396425.1 Rhizobacter sp.
ATCACGCCGGTGAAGTTTTCTTCGGCGCCGATAGGGATCACGATGGGCACGGGGGATGCCTTCAGGCGCAGCTTCATCTGGTCATAGACCTTGAAGAAGTTGGCACCGGTGCGGTCCATCTTGTTGACAAAGGCCAGACGCGGCACTTTGTACTTGTTGGCCTGGCGCCAGACGGTTTCGGACTGCGGTTGCACCCCGCCCACGGCGCAGTACACCATGCAGGCACCGTCGAGCACGCGCATCGAGCGCTCGACTTCGATCGTGAAGTCGACGTGGCCCGGCGTGTCGATGATGTTGATGCGGTGCTCGGGATAACCCAGCTCCATGCCCTTCCAGAAACAGGTGGTTGCGGCCGACGTGATCGTGATGCCGCGCTCCTGCTCCTGCTCCATCCAGTCCATCGTGGCCGCGCCGTCGTGCACCTCACCGATCTTGTGATTCACACCGGTGTAGAACAGGATGCGCTCGGTCGTCGTCGTCTTGCCGGCGTCGATGTGGGCCGAAATGCCAATGTTTCGGTAGCGTTCGATTGGGGTCTTGCGGGCCATGATGGTCTAACTCCAAAGTGCTTCTCAAGTACGCGGGCCGCCCGGGGTTCGTGCAAACCCGTAGAGCGGCCGGGGCGTGGGGTCGGCTTGTGGCCGGGGGAGGCTAGAAACGGAAGTGCGAGAACGCCTTGTTGGCTTCGGCCATGCGGTGCACTTCATCGCGCTTCTTCATCGCGCCGCCGCGCCCTTCGACGGCCTCGAGCAGTTCGTTGGCCAAACGCTGCGCCATCGATTTTTCGCCGCGCTTGCGGGCGGATTCCTTCAACCAGCGCATGGCCAAGGCAACACGGCGCACCGGGCGCACTTCCACCGGCACCTGGTAGTTGGCACCGCCCACACGGCGGGACTTCACCTCGACCATCGGCTTGATGTTGTTGAGCGCGGTGACGAATATTTCGAGCGGGTCCTTGCCCGACTTCTTTTCGACTTGCTCGAGTGCACCGTAAATGATGCGCTCGGCAATCGCCTTCTTGCCCGACTCCATGATGACGTTCATGAACTTGGACAGGTCGACCGAGTTGAATTTCGGATCAGGCAGGATGTCCCGTTTGGGGACTTCGCGACGACGTGGCATTTCTCTTCCTTCGGTTTCAGTTGGCGAGGCCCTTTGGCTTCACCTCGGGCACCACAACAATGGATGCCCACTTACTCGGCCGGGCGGATTCCCAGACCGTTCAAACTTGTCGATCAACCCAGCCGCAAACCGGCAATGGCGATGTGCGGACGGCGGCGGGCAGTTTTCGCCCCAGGCCCGGTCAGGTCTTCTTGGGCCGCTTGGCGCCGTACTTCGAGCGCGACTGCTTGCGGTCCTTGACCCCTTGCAAATCGAGCGATCCGCGCACGATGTGATAGCGCACGCCTGGCAAGTCTTTCACGCGACCGCCGCGCACCAGCACGACACTGTGTTCCTGCAGGTTGTGACCTTCACCGCCGATGTACGAAATGATTTCGAAGCCGTTCGTCAGGCGCACCTTGGCCACTTTGCGCAAGGCCGAGTTGGGCTTCTTGGGGGTGGTGGTGTAGACCCGGGTGCAAACCCCGCGGCGCTGTGGCCCGCCCTGCATGGCCGGCGATTTCGATTTCGTGACCTCGGTCTGCCGACCGTGGCGCACAAGCTGATTGATGGTTGGCATAAAAACCCGTTCCCGTTGGAGTGCCGTGGCGTTCAACACCAGCGCGTCACCCAAGGGGCCGGAAGGGCCTCGCGCTGCCTCGCCGCCGGGGCGGCGGGGTCGGAACTTCGCGCTGGCCGCCCGTCAAAGAGCGCAGCAATGCGTGCTGAAAAGCCCTCGATTGTATTCGCTTGCGCGGATCAAGAGCAAGAGGCCGGTTTCGAACACTCTTGGTCCAACCCGAGCCAAAGGCCTCTCGCCGCCCGGGCGGGCGCCTCCAGCGCGGCCTGGCACCCTGCGCAAATTTCCCTTGTCATTGAACAAGGGACATTCCAGGTGCCCCGCTCCCTTCGCAGTTTCGATGCGCGGATTGCGAGACGAAAAGGACATACCACCGCGATGCTCAGACTTGTTTACCTGGAAAGTAGCCGCTCGCTTGCGGAGATCGGTTGCGCAACCGACGGTCATCCCGCGGTTCGCCGCCGAAAATCTGCACATTCGCAACCCGCCACGGTGCGGGGAACTGGTCGACACCCAACCAGCGAAGTCGCTTCGCCGTGGCGGTGAGGCGCGCGCCACCGTTCATGCCTGCCATCGAACCGCACCGGCCCCGCAAGCGTGCAATCCGCGCTGCACCGCGCGAAGTGCTTGGCGGCTGCCGGCGCGTCTTGCCAGAGCGCCGCGAAGTGAACCCACTGGACCGTAAGGCCATCGCCCGAGGCTCGGTTGAACGCTTCGAGGCGACGGCAGACGCCTGAGTGGCGCATTTTCGGGCATTCACCGGTCTTTCGGTCTGATGGTCAACTGCCCTACGATCTGAACCAGGTCGATTCCCACCAAGAGAAGTTCACCCAAGGCAGCGTGGCTCTTTCGCGGGCGACTGCGAGCCTGCGCCGAGCTCGACCCCACTGTACCCAGGAGATTGCATGAAATACGCTTCGATTCCCGTCACCCTCAGGCGCCGTACCGTTCTTGCCGCCGCCGGCGCAGCCACGCTCACCAGCCCCTTCTTGCAGGCGCAAAGCGGCTGGCCGGGCAAACCCGTCACCCTGGTGGTGCCGTTTCCGGCCGGTGGCGGCACCGACGCGTTTGCCAGGCCCCTCACTGCGGCGCTGTCGCGCGCCCTGGGCAAACAAATCATCATCGACAACCGCGGCGGGGCCGGAGGAAACGTCGGCGCCACGATCGCCGCCAAAGCTGCGCCGGACGGTTACACCTTGTTCATGGGCGCAGTTCACCACGCGATCGCGCCGGCGATGTATCCCAAGCTCGACTACAACCTGGAGAGCGACTTCGTGCCGATCGGTCTGGTGGCCAGCGTGCCGCAGGTGATCGTTCTCAATCCGCAGCGCGTGCCGGTGGCTGACCTGAAGGGCTTTCTCGAGTTCGTGCGCAAGAACCCCGCCAAGCTCAACTACGGCTCTGCGGGCAATGGCACGTCGCACCATCTGGCCGGCGAGCTTTTCAAGCTGCAGACCAAGACCTTCATCACCCACATTCCATACCGCGGCGCGGGCCCGGCGTTGCAGGACCTGATCGGTGGGCAGGTCGACCTGATGTTCGATGGCCTGGGGTCATCGGCAAGCCACATTCGCGGCGGGCGCATCAAGGCCTTGGCGGTCGCTTCGGCGCGGCGTGCACCGGGCTTCCCCGACATTCCCACGACCGCCGAGGCCGGAACACCAAGCTACCAGGTGGCCACCTGGTATGGCCTGTGGGCACCGAAGGGCACGCCGAAAGACGTTGTCGAACGGATCCAGGCCGAGATGAAGGCCGCTTTCAGCAGCGCCGAATTGCAGTCCGGCTGGAACAGCCTGGGAGCCGAGACTCCCAACCTGTATGGCGACGCGTTCGGCAAGTTCGTCAACACTGAAATCCAGCGTTGGGCCGAAGTGGTGAAGAGCTCGGGCGCCAAACTCGAGTAGGGGCCGCCATGAGTCAGAACCTGTTCAGCGCGCTGCGCGCCGGTTTTCCGGCCGATCTGGGCACTGCCGCCGTGCAGACCATCGACGGCACGGCGCTGACCTATTCGTGGCGTGACCTGGAACGCGCCACTGCGATGTTGGCCAACCTGCTCGGGTCGCTCGACCTGCCGGCCGGTGCCCGGATCGCGGTTCAGACCGAGAAGTCGGTCGAGGCCCTGATGCTGTACCTGGCGGTGCTTCGCGCCGGCTTCGTCTACATGCCGCTCAATACCGCCTACCAGGCGAGTGAGATCGAATACTTCGTTGGCAATGCCGAGCCGAGCGTGGTGGTGTGTTCGGACAAGAATTTTGCCTGGGTGTCGAGAATCGCATTCAAGGCCGGCACGAAACACGTCCTCACGCTCACCGATGATCGCCGCGGCAGCCTGCTGGAACGCGCGGCGCATCATTCCGACCGCCATGCCCCGGCACCCAAACGAGCCGACGACCTGGCCGCAATCCTCTACACCAGCGGCACCACCGGTCGCAGCAAGGGCGCCATGTTGTCGCATGGCAACCTGCTCAGCAATGCCATCGCGCTGAAGAGCTATTGGGGTTGGCGCGGGGGTGACGTGCTGACGCATGCGCTGCCGATCTTCCACGTGCACGGCCTGTTCGTCGCCATTCACGGTGCCTTGCTCAACGGCAGCAAGATGCTTTGGTTGAACAAGTTCGACGCCGCCACCGCTGTGCGTGAAATGCGCCACGCCACCGTGTTCATGGGCGTGCCCACGCTGTACGTGCGCCTGTTGGCCGAGCCCGACTTCACGCGCGAAGCCTGCGCCGGCATGCGCTTGTTCATCAGCGGTTCGGCGCCGCTCCTGATCGAGACTTTCAATCAGTTCCGCCAGCGTACCGGCCACACCATTCTCGAGCGCTATGGCATGAGCGAAACGCTGATGCTCACCTCCAACCCTTATCGCAGCGATGACGGCGAACGTCGCGGCGGTACGGTCGGTTTCGCTTTGCCCGGCGTGCAGGTGCGTGTCGCATCATCCGGCGGGGCATTGGCTGCAGGCGGTGAAGTGGGCGACATCGAAGTGAAGGGGCCGAATGTCTTCAGCGGCTACTGGCGCATGCCGGAAAAGACCCGCGAGGAGTTCACCGCCGACGGCTGGTTTCGCACCGGCGACGTCGGTAGCCTGGATCCCCAGGGGCGTCTGACGATCGTCGGGCGCAGCAAAGACCTCATCATCACTGGCGGCTACAACGTCTACCCGGCCGAGGTGGAGGGCTATCTGAACGAGGCCGAAGGCGTCGCGGAAAGCGCCGTTGTCGGCGTCGCGCACCCGGACTTTGGCGAGGCCGTGGTCGCCGTGGTGGTGCCACGTGCAGGCGCGCAACTGAATGCGGACGCACTGATTGCGACCCTGAAGGGCCGCATCGCCAACTTCAAGGTGCCCAAGCGGCTGTTCGTGGTCGACGACCTGCCCCGCAACGCGATGGGCAAGGTGCAGAAGAATCTGCTGCGGGGCGAGCACCAGGCGCTGTTCAAGCCTCGGGCCGACCCCCACGCGCGGCCGCTCAGAGGGGAAACTGAACACCCACCGAAATGAAGTCGCCGCCCGAGCCGCCGATGTTTTCGAACTCCACGCGCATGGCTGCTTTCGGCGAGAACTGCCACAGCATCCCCAGTCCCAGCCCCAATTCGAACGAGCCATCGCCCGAGTCACTGCAAGGCCCGGAAACACGCGTCTTCAGGTAGTGGCCACCCAGCTTGCCGAAGGCGGACAGTGATGGCGCCACGGGCATCGTCGCGGTTGCGCCGCCACCCAAGGCCCACGCCGAATTGCTGCAACTCACATTCGTCAGCGGGCGGATCTTGCGCGAACCAAAGCTGGTGAGCTGCGCTTCCCAGCCGAAGATGTTGGTGAACTTGGCTCCGCCAAACAGGCGAAGGCCGGTACCGAAATCGGTGTCGCCGATCGCGCCTCCTAGGTAGGGCGCGGTCTGTTGGGCCTGGGCGCCAAGCGCCAAGGCGGCGAAGGTCAATGCGGCAAGGCCGCGCGCAATTCGTTGGATGGGTTTTGCATTCATGGGCTCTCCTCGATGACGTGAAGACGCGCCGAAACTGCGGCACCCCCTCGTGGGGGCCGCAGCATAGCGCGTGTCGTGCCAGCCGATGTATGCAAATGCTTTTGGCCTCCACCCGACCTTGAATCCGGACTAGGTCAGATCAGGGCAGACCAGCTTCATCGGCAGGAGGGCAAAGTGTGCATGGCCAGCCCAGGCCGGGCCCTGCACACCGAAGCGAAACTCACTGGGTGCTGATGATCGGGCAGTTCACAACGAAACCGCCCGGGCCGAAAGTGCCGCCGCCCGGCCCGGTGATGAGCCCGCTCTGAACCAGATTGCGCACTTCACTGCGATCGCTTTGACGAACGTTCTGGCCGCCATTCACCGCTGCAGCCGACCAGGCTGCCGGATGCACATCCCAAAGCGGGCTGTAGCGCCCCTGGTTGGGCGCCCAGAACAAGACGTTGAGTGGCGACGCGCCGTCCAGCAGCGCCGAGTTGATGCCTTGGCGCTGAGGGTTGCCCAGGCCGGTCTGGCCATTCACGAACAGGATCAGGGTGGCGCGCGCTGACTTCGAGCTGTCATCACCCGCGGCCGGCGAGGCGTTCAGCGCCGGCGCAAAAGTCACGTTCTCGAGTGCGGCAGCGCCGGGATCCGAAGCCTCCGTGGAGATATAGCTGACCGGCCGACCGTTGACAAAGCCAGGGCTGGTCTCGAACCGAACGGTGGCGTTGTTGGGACCAAAGGCAAGCGCTTTGTCAGCCTTGCCGGTGCCGTTGGCCACGTGAGGCGCATTGCGGATCGTTCCGTCGGGCATTTCGATCAGTGGCGTATAGCCAAATTCGCCGACAGCGCCAGGCGCCACCGCCAACGGTGGAAAGCCGGTGACCGGGTCGGGAACGACATTGCGGACCGGCCTGAAGTCGACACTTGCCGGGAAGTCGATGACGCCGTTGATCACCTTGACCTTCTGGACGGCACCGGTGCCGCGCGCATTCGCCAGCTTGTCTGCCCGGTTGATGCCGAGCCGGTCGGCGTCATTGCCATCGGAAGAGTCGAGCAACATGTAGTAGACGGTCTGGCCCTTGCTGGTGCCTTTGTAGACCGGCAGGGTCACGGTGCCGTC
>JANNKS010000337.1:0-7244 GCA_031396425.1 Rhizobacter sp.
GCAGACGCGCCGGGTCTTCGAAGCGGCCCGCGCGCACGACCTGCCGGTGAAGCTGCATGCGGACCAGCTCACGAATCAGGGCGGCGCGGCACTGGCGGCGGAGTTCGGCGCGCTGTCGGCAGACCATCTGGAACACGCCGACGAGGCCGGCATCGTCGCGATGGCACGCGCCGGCACGGTCGCGGTGATGCTGCCGGGCGCCTACTATTTCCTGCGCGACACGCACCTGCCGCCGGTGGCGCTGCTGCGTCGCCACGGCGTGCCCATGGCCGTGGCCACCGACTGCAACCCCGGCACCAGCCCGACCACGCACCTTCCGCTGATGATGAACATGGCCTGCGTTCTGTTCCGCATGACGCCCGCCGAAGCCTTGCTCGGCGTGACGCGCCATGCGGCCGCGGCGCTCGGCCTGTCCGCCACGCGCGGCACCATCCAGGTCGGCAAACACGCCGATCTGTGCCTGTGGAACATCAACCACCCCGCCGAACTGGCTCATGCGATTGCCGGCAACCCGCTGCGCACGCGGCTCAAGCGCGGCGTGATTCACGAACGGCGCGGCACGCGCGCCTGAGCCGCGCGCCGCCCAGCCGCTGCTTCACCAGCGACAGGGCGGCATCCCGCGTTGGCGTGCCCGCCGGCAGAGCGCCGAGGACAATCCAGCCCACCGTTCGCCCACACACCCGTGTAGCTGCATGCCCGCACCCACTTCCAGGCCAACCCCGATCCGCGACCTGAGCGACGCCGAGTTGCGCGAGCTCGACGAACTGCTCGCCGCGACACCCGAGCCGCTGCAGCCCCTCGACATCGTGATGCTCGAGGGCTACCTGTGCGGTGTGCTGGTCCAGCCGGTGTTGCTCGACGCCGGGCAGTGGCTGGCGCCGATCTTCGACCTCGATGGCGCACCGCTGCCCGCCACCGTGGACCCGACCTGGCTGGACCGCATCACCGTGCTGATCCATCGCCACCACGCGGCGCTGAACCACCGCCTCGTCGACGAGGGCTGGTTTGACCCGCTGGTCTTCGAAGCGGCTGCGTCCGATGCCGAAACGCCAACCAGGACGACGACCGATCTCAACGCTGAAGCTGCGCTCGAAGCACCCGCCTACCCGCCACTGTGGCCGTGGGTGGTGGGATTCCAGTACGCGGTGCTGCAGTTCCCCGCCCTGGGCGAGGTGGCCGACGACGAGGTGAGCGCCACGCTCGACCGGGTGTTTCGGCACCTGCCCGCACAGACCGACGAAGAGCGCCAGGCCGTGGCCCGCATCGACGCCGAACATCCGCTGGCCAGCCTGGACGACGCCATTGAAGAGCTGATCGGCAATGTGGTCGCCCTGTTCGACCTGACGCACGCAGCGCGCTACAGGGTCGACAGGGTCACGCGCCCGCAAGCCAAGGTCGGGCGCAATCAACCCTGCCCCTGCGGCAGCGGCCGCAAATTCAAACAGTGTCACGGCGCCTGAACCGCAGCTACGATTCCGATGCGCCTGCAACTGCTGTCCGACCTGCACCTGGAAACCGAAGCCTTCGAGCCCGTGCCGGCGGTGAGCGCCGAATTGCTGGTGCTGGCGGGCGACATCGACAGCAGCTGGGCTGCGCTGGAACGGTTTCGTGGCTGGCCAGTGCCGGTGTTGATGGTTGCCGGCAACCATGAATTCGATCAACGCGAACTGACCCAGGCCTGGCCGGACCTGGCCGAACACTGCACCCGCCTGGGAATTCGTCTGCTTGAACGTGAAAGCCTGGTGCTGCAGGACGACCGCGGGCGTTGGGTGCGTTTCCTGGCCACGGTGCGCTGGTCCGATTTCAACACCTTCGGCGACGCCGGGCGAGCCAAGGCGATCCGCGCCGCCACCTATTTCACCCGCGTGATGCGTGCCACCCGCAATGGCGTGATCTTCGATGCCCTCGCGGTTCAAGACGAAGCGCTGGCCTGCCGGGCCTGGCTGCAAGACGCGCTGAGCAAACCGCCGCGGGCCTGCGCCGCGACCGTCGTGATCACCCATTTCGCCCCCAGCCTGCGCAGTGCCGATCCGCGCTATGGCCTGCAACCGACGACGGCGAGTTTCTGCAATGCCGATGACGACCTGTTGCCGTTGGCCGACCTCTGGCTGCACGGCCATGTGCATTGCCGGCACGACTATCGCGTGCCGCATGCCCGGGGTGAAACCCGGGTGGTGTGCAATTCGCGCGGCCTGGACAAGCGCGGTGAAACGCTGACGCACGACCCCTTGCTGGTCTTGGAAGTCTGAACGCCGGGGCCGAGTTGGTGCGGGCCGGCTCGATGCCGGACACACGCGGTCGCGGTTGACAACCCTCAAGGCGCGGCAATCGCGTTGTGAAAGACTGCATGCGGTCTCCACGCCGCGTTTCAGCTTCTCAAAGGTCAGCCATGAAAATCCTCGTCGCCGTCGATGGCAGTGCCTACACCAAACGCATGCTCGCCTACCTCGCCGCGCACGACGAATGGCTCGGTCCGGCGCAGCGCTACACGATCGTGCATGCCAGCGCGCCGCTGCCCAGCCGCGTGTCCCGCGCCATTGGACGCGACCAGAGCGAGCGCTATCACCAAAGCAGCAGCGACGCGGTGTTCAAGCCGATCCGCACGTTCCTCCAGCGACAAGGCATCGAAGCGAAATTCATCGCCAAGGTCGGCACGCCGGCCGACGTGATCGCGCGGCTGACGAAAGCGCAGAAGTTCGATCTGTTGCTGATGGGCTCGCATGGCCACGGCGCCTTGGGCAGCCTATTGATGGGTTCGGTGGCGGCGCGCGTGATGGCGACGTGCAGTGTGCCGGTGCTGTTGGTGCGCTAGCCGAAACGCCGCACTTTGCAGCAGCGGCCTGCGCCGCCTGCCCCTACGCCAGAGCCACGCCCGGCCGACCGCTTTCGACGCTGACCCGCGCCTGCGTGCTGAGCCGTTCTCCCGGCCTGGCCGGGAACGGCGTGGCGCGGAATTCGCAATCCGCCGAGCCCGCTGTGACGTCGATCAGCGCATAGCCACGCTCGTCACTGCGGGCGTGCATCAGGTCCGGGTTGGCGCGCCGCATCATCTCCATCACCGCCTCCGACACGCCCCGGCTGGTGATCGAACTGCAGACGAACTCGCTCGCGATGATGCGTGATCGAGGGTCGTCGGGCCGCTCACGCAAATGCGCGGCGACGTGCCGATGCACGTCACCGCCCAGGCACAACACGTTGCCCGCGCGCGCGCCCCGCACTGCTTCAAGCAGGCGCTCACGGGCGCGCGGGTAGCCGTCCCAGCCGTCGGTGTAGACGCGCCGCCCGAGCGGCGTTTCCACGCCACACGGGCTGATCTGGCTGGCCTGGCCGATCAGCTTCCAGCGCCGCCGGCTGTCGGCCAGGCCTTGCGCGAGCCAGCGCTCCTGGTCTGCGCCGAGCACGCTGCGCACGTCAAGGCCGAGTTCAGCGCAATCGGCAAGCACGCGCCCGCCCCCTTTGCCGGGCTCATTGCAGCCCTGCACGCTGCGGAACTGGCGGTTGTCCAGCGTCCACAGTTCCGCGAGCTGGCCCCAGACGACGCGGTCGTGCACGCGCATCGACGCACCGGCAGGGGCGTTGTCCGGCGCGAGCGGCATGTGCTCGAAATAGGCCTTGTACGCCGCCGCCCGGCGCGCCAGAAACTCGGCTGGCAGCATGCCCGACGGGCTTTGGTCGTCGGCATAGTCGTTTTCGACCTCATGGTCGTCCCAGGTCAGAAGCCAGGGATGCGCGGCATGAGCCGCCTGCAGGTCGGCGTCGAGCTTGTAGGTCGCATGGCGGGCCCGGTAGGCGTCCAGCGTTTTGGGAATCGGCCCTTCGTGGGAACGCAGCCGGTAGCGCGGATTGCTCGATTCGTAGATGTAGTCGCCGACGAACAGCACCAGGTCAAGGTCGCGCTCGGCAATCTCCCGATGCGCCGTGAATGCCCCCTGCTCATAGTGCTGGCATGACGCCAGCGCGATGCGCAGACGCGCCACGTCGGCGTCCGGAGCGGGTGCGCTGCGTGTGCGGCCCACCGTGCTGACGGCATCGCCGGCCATGAAACGATAGAAGAACGGCGTCTCGCTGGGCAGACCGTTCACGCGCAGGTGGACACTGTGCGCATGCTCGGGCCGTGCCACCACGCTGCCCTGGCGCAGATCGCGCGAAAACGCTTCATCCCGGGCCAGTTCCCAGCGCACCTTGATCGGCACTGGCGGTAGGCCGCCCCCCGGCGCATGTGGGGCCGGGGCCAGACGCGTCCACAACACCATCGAATCCGGCCCTGGCATGCCGCTGGCTACCCCCAACGCAAACGGGTAACCGCCCGTCAGCTGGTTGACCACCGCCGGCACCGGCCCGGTGCGTGCTGGTGCGGCGAACAGGCTGCCCCAGGCGAGTGCAGCCGCGCTGCGGGTCAGGTCGGCAATGAAGTGGCGGCGCTGCAAGGGGGGTCCGTATGAACCAAAGTCGTGCGCCAATGTGCGTTGAGCGCTGCGTTGAACACGATGGGGGCTTGGAATTGGGCTTCAACCGGCTGGCCCGGCTTGTGCTTGCGCATTCTGAAAGGGTAGCCCGTCCCGCAGCTCCCCGAAGCCGGCCGCGCTGACCACGAAGTCAAGAAACCGTTGGAAATTGAGGCGCGGGCGGTCTATTTTGAATTGGCTACAGCGCAGGTCCAGCGCCCCAGCCCTGACCCGAATGGAGGCGAACCATGCTCTTCAACTCTCAGCAGACACTTGCCGCGTCGACGGCGGTCGCGTCGATTGCCAGTGCGGCATTGCTCACCCTGGTGGGCCTTTGCATCCCCTACACCGAACGTGCAATCAATGGCCGGGGCGCCACGCCCCTGATGACCCCGCCAGCCAGCATGCGCGCCTCACCGCCGCAACGACTCGACACGGACAGCCGGGCAAACGGCACGCCCAGGAACCTGCAGAAAAGCAACCGCGGCGACGCCCATCACTGAACCGCTCCCCGGTCGATGGCTGGCGTCGATAGCTGGCGTCGAAAGATGGTGCTCAGTCCGGAAACGCTCAGACTTCAGGGCTTGGCGACGTACTTGTTTCCCGCCGCCTTGAACCTCGCCAGCGCGTTCTTCAGGTCGGTGTATTCCTCGCAAGGCATGAAACACACCTTGTCGAGCACGGCGAGGCGCTGCTCGGCCTTCGCCAGCTCGCCCTAGATCAGGTACAGCTCGCCGGAATACTCCAGCGCGCCGCGGTGTTTCGGATCGATGCGCAAAGCTTCGTCGTAGAACTTCTCCGCAGCGGCGAGATCCGGCGTCTTCGCCTTCCGGTGGCTGTAGCCCATCAGGTTGTTCCAGTCGGCGTTCGCGGTGGCATTGACGCGCTTGAGTTCGTCGATCGCGCCAGTCCAGTTCTTCGCGGCAATCTGGGCACGCGCCGGCGTCAGCGGGTCGTCGGCCGCCGGCGCGGCAGGCGCTGTGTCGGCAGCGTGCGCGACCCCCGCGCATGCCAGCAACACGGCGCAGCAGAACAGGTTTGAAGCGGGAAACGTCATGGCTTGATCCTTGTGAACATCAGGCGCCGAAAGAACTCGTCGGCACCCTTCCATGTTGAGAACGGTCGCGAGCATATCGCGCCGCGCACATCATCGCGCCCATCAGGGAAAAGCCAGCATCCAGGTGCGAAATCGGGAAGCCGAGCAAAGCCCGGTGCCCGCCAACCGACGCCCCAGGCTGGCGAACCCAGGGTCCGTGCCACGCGGGTCGGTCGTCGATGGAGGCGTCGCTAGAATCGCGCCCCCGTTGGGTGACAAGGCCTGTGATGTTCTGTGCGATCGATTTCGGTACTTCGAACTCGGCGATCGGTGTGCCCGGTGCGAACCAGGACATTGTGCTCGTCGAGCTTGAGCCGGGCCAACGCACGATGCCCACGGCAGTGTTCTATTTTGCCGATGCCAACGCCGGCGGCGAGCCCCGCAGCGCGGCGCCGCGCACCTTCGGTCGCGCCGCAGTGGCGGCCTATGTCGACGGCATCGACGGCCGGCTGATGCGCTCGATGAAGAGCATTCTGGGCAGCCCGCTGCTCGAGCAGACCACCGACGTGGGCAACGGGCGCGGCGTCAAATACCGTGACGTGCTGGCCGCCTACCTGCATCATCTGAAAGCGTGCGCGCAGGCCCACACCGGCCAGACCCTTCGGCAGGTCATGCTCGGACGCCCGGTGTTTTTCGTCGACGACGATCCCGTGCGCGATGCGCAGGCCCAGGCCGCGCTCGAGGCCGCCGCACGTCAGGTCGGCTTCGACGACGTGCATTTCCAGTACGAGCCAATCGCCGCCGCGTTCGACTATGAGCAAACCGTGCGCGACGAGCAGATCGTGCTGGTGGCCGACATTGGCGGGGGCACCTCCGACTTTTCGGTCGTGCGCGTCGGCCCTGGGCGGCGCGAACGTCTCGACCGCAAGAGCGACATCCTCGCGAACCATGGCGTGCACCGCGCGGGTACCGACTTCGACCGGCGCGTCGAACTGTCCGCGATCCTGCCGCAGTTGGGATTCGGGGCGATGGGCCCGAGCCGCGGCAACGAGCTGGCGCGCGAAGTGCCCAGCGCGGTCTATTTCGACCTCGCGACCTGGCACCTGATCAACACCGTCTACAAGCCACAACGCGTCGCCGAGTTGCGCGCAATGCGGCACTTCTATGCCAATCTCAACCACCACGATCGGCTGCTCACCGCCGTGACGCAGCACCTCGGCCACGACCTGGCGGCGCGCGCCGAGGCGGCGAAGATCGTGGTGGCCGAGGGCGGCAGCGCCTCGGTCGACCTTGGCCTGGTCGAGGCGGGATTGACGGTGACCATCAACGAGCGCGAAGTGCGGCATTCGATCGCCGCCGACACCGAAACGATCGTCGCGGCAGCCGTATCGGCGGTCGCGTCGGCGGGCCTGCGCGCTGAGCAGATCGACGCGCTCTATTTCACCGGCGGCTCGACCGGATTGCGGCACCTCGCTGAAGCGATCGCGCAGCCGTTTCGCGCCACGCGGCGCATCGACGGCGACCGCTTCGCCAGCGTCGCAACCGGCCTGGGCCTGTACGCGCGGCGCTGGTTCGCGCCGCTGGCGTAGCACCGTTCGGCGGGTGGCCTGTGCTCGCCTAGGCGCAATACTGTTCAGATACGAAGAACCGGGATCGGCTGATGCCGTTGGTGCAGTAGCTCGCCGCGATGGCGAACGTTGAAGTTGCTCATCTTGCGTTTCACGCCGCGCGGGTTGAAGCGGCCGCGACTGCTGACGCAGCGA
>JANNKS010000372.1:0-5879 GCA_031396425.1 Rhizobacter sp.
CTCATGGCTCAGCCCCAAATCAGTACCGCGAAACGATACCAGAATGCCGGCGTTTGGGCACTCGTCGCGGATCGCTTGATACCCGTGGCGCTTCTGCAGACCATGGCGGCGTGTTCAACCTCAACCCCGAAGGTCACCTCATGCAAACCGTCCTGATCCGTCGCGATACCAAAGCGTGGACCTTGCAGGTCTGGATTTCATTCGCCACCGCTGTGACGCTGTGCGGCATCGGCCTGGCGTATCTGCCGGGCGATGACCTGGCGCGTGCATTCATGGTGATGGGCTACGTGTTCTGCCTGTCCACCGCGTTTGCGCTGGCCAAGTTCGTGCGCGACAACGAAATGCGCAAGTCCGACACGCCGATGTGGGGCCTGGTGGTCTGGGGTGGTTTCGGCTTGGCGATGAGCCTGACCGGCTGGGGCCTGTGGCGCATGGAGGTCAACCCGACCTACAAGGCCTTTCTAGGCGTGAGCTGGTTGTTCCTGATCTCGTGCGTGTTCACGCTCGCCAAGACGCTGCGTGATGCGCATGAAGCGAACCTCGCCGAAGCACGCCGCGATGGGCTCGCCGCACGCGGTGGCCGCGAAGCCGAGTAGTCCTGTCCAACTTGCATTGAAAGGACGTTTGCAATGAAACCGATCTCAATGAAACAAGCGCTGGCTGTCGCAGCACTCGCTGCTCACCTCACCGCCGCGCAAGCACACACGACGCTGTCCGACGCGAGCCTGCTGTCGACGCTGCCGATCGCCCTGTCCATGGCGGCCCCGG
Organism: Rhizobacter sp.; assembly: GCA_031396425.1. Taxonomy (GTDB): domain Bacteria; phylum Pseudomonadota; class Gammaproteobacteria; order Burkholderiales; family Burkholderiaceae_C; genus JAEMQF01. The sequence continues at coordinate 769 of JANNKS010000372.1, forward strand.
TGATGCTTCTGAGCGCCGGCGCGATGCTCACCGTCGTTGCTGTCGAAGCCACCAGCGCCGGCACGGTGTGGGTGCTGGAACGCGCCTCCGACGGCGCACGCGCCAGCGTGCAGCTCAGCGGCCAGGCGATCGGCGCGATGTCGCTCGCGGCAGGCAGCGCCGTGCTGGTCACCGCGATGAGCACGGGCTGGCTGCTTTCAGCGGCTGGCCATGCGCTCGCGTTCATCCCGAACCAGCTCGGTGCGGCGCTGTTGCACAACGAGCGCATCACGCGATGAGCGCCGCGCGCAGCCACTGGGCACGCGACCGCGCCGGTGGGCCAGCGCGCCAGCCCAGGCACGCCATGGCATGGTCAGGCCGGGTCTGCGCCGGCCTGCAACGGTGGCTGTGCTTCGCTTTGTTGGCGCTGGCCTGTGGCTTCGCCCAGGCCGGGCGCGCCTGCGAAAACAAGGTCCCCAGCGCGAGCTCGGTCGAGCGCTCGATGACACTGGCCGCGCGCACCGCGGCGCGCCTGGACGACAGCGGCGCCAACGTCGTGGTGCTCGCCCGCATGGGCCAGAACCTGAGCCGCTACGGCCTGCGCTATTCGCACCTGGGATTTGCTTATCGCGAAACAACCGTTACGGCGCCGAATGAACCCGGCAAGCCGGTGTGGCGGGTCGTGCACAAGCTCAACCAATGCGGCACGGCGCATTCGGCGCTGTACCGCCAGGGCCTGGGCGAGTTCTTTCTCGACGATTTGTTCGAGTACGAAGCGGCCCTGGTCGTGCTTGCCCCCGAGGTGCAAACCCGGCTGCTCGCCACATTGCGCGACAACACCCTGGTTGCCCGGCTGAACACGCCGGCCTACAACATGCTGGCCTACCCCTGGGCCTCGACCTACCAGCAGTCGAACCAATGGGCCATCGAAACGCTGGCGATGACGCAGGACGGCTCGGCCAATACGCGCGAACGCGCCCAGGCCTGGTTGCGCCTGAAGGGTTACGAGCCGACCACCTTGCACCTCTCGGCGTTCACTCGCTTGGGCGCGCGTGCGACGCAGGCCAACATCGCATTCGACGATCACCCGAACGCGAAGCGCTTCAGCGACCGCATCGAGACCGTGACGGTCGACTCGGTCTTCAGCTGGCTCAATCGCGCCGGCCTGGGCTCACCCGTGCAAGTGATTCGCTGAAGCCGTGCAGGCCCGCGCGAGCCTGGTGCTAACCTGCGCGCAATGCCCGAGGAGCCGTCATGATCGACCTGCACTACTGGCCCACGCCGAACGGCTGGAAGATTTCCATCATGCTCGAAGAATGCGGCCTGCCGTATCGACTCAAGCCGGTGAACATCGGGCGCGGCGAACAGTTCAGCGCCGACTTCCTCGCCATCAGCCCGAACAACCGCATGCCGGCGATCGTCGACCACGCGCCCGCCGACGGCGGCGCGCCCGTCGCGGTGTTCGAGAGCGGCGCGATCCTGCTCTACCTGGCCGAAAAGAGCGGGCGATTCCTGGGCACCGCGTTGCGCGAGCGGGTGGCCGTGTTGCAGTGGTTGATGTGGCAGATGGGCGGCCTGGGCCCGATGGCGGGACAGAACGGCCACTTCCTGCTCTATGCGCCCGAAAAGATGCCCTATGCGATCGAACGTTATGGCAAGGAGGTCGACCGGCTCTATGGCGTGCTCGACGCACAACTCGGCCGCACCGGCGCTTGCGTGGCCGGCGCCGACTACTCGATCGCCGACATGGCCATCTTCCCCTGGGTGCGAACGCACAAGGCGCAGCAGGTCGATCTGGCTCGATTTCCACACGTGAAACGCTGGTACGACGCCCTGTTCGCGCGCCCCGCCGTGAAGCGGGGCATCGAGCTCGGCAAGGAGTTGCGCGCCGCCACCCTGACCGACGAAGCGCGCAAGGCGCTGTTCGGCCAGACGGCGCAGAGTGTGCGCGAAGGCCAGCACCGGAGCGCGCCATGATCGAATTCTTCTTCGACTGTTCCAGCCCCTGGACCTACCTCGCCTTCCACAACATCCAGCCTCTGGCTGTGGAACTCGACGTCGACATCCGCTGGCGACCGGTGCTGGTGGGTGGCATCTTCAATGCCGTGAACCCCAGTGTCTACGCCGCGCGCGACAACCCGGTGCCCGCCAAACGCGACTACCTGTTGAAGGACCTGCGCGACTGGTCGCGCGAGGCAAATCTGCCGATCGTCTTTCCGCCCAGCGTGTTCCCGGTCAACAGCGTGAAGGCGATGCGCGGATGCATCGTGATGGCCGAGCAGGGCCGGCTGGTACCGTTCGCCACCGCGCTGTTCGAAGCCTACTGGGGCCGCGACGAAGATATTTCGCAGGACGCCGTGTTGCACCAGGCCTGCGGGCGCGTCGGCGCCGAGCCTGCAGCATTCTTCGGCGCCATCGGGCAGACGGCGGTGAAAGAACAGCTCAAGGCGAACACCGAGGAAGTGATCCGCCGCGGCGGTTTCGGCTCGCCAACGATCTTCGTCAATGGCGATGACATGTATTTCGGCAACGACCGGTTGCCGCTGATACGCTCGGCGCTGCTGCGCGCGCGTCGCTGAATGGACCGCGCGCTTGAGTTGATTTCGGAGCAGCGCATGCAGATCTACAAATGGCTCGTTCTTGGCTTGTTACTGCACGGGGCTGCGGCGCACGCGGCCGAGGTCGACATCGACCTCAGCGTGGGCTTCAGCGAGGAGCACCAGGACAACACCAACCAATGGAGTTTCGGCGCACTGGCCACCTTCGGCGAGTCGACCTGGTGGCTCAAGCCGGAGATCGGCATCCAGCGCAAGACCTATCCGTTGTACGGTGGTCTCGACCGCGAATACACCGTCGGCGCGTTGAAGACCTGGAAGTTCGAACGCAGCCGCCTCTTCCTGGGTGGTGGCTATGCGCATGCGAACTACCAGCAGGGCGCCAACGAGGGCACCAGCAACGGGCCGTTCGCGCGCGTCGGTGTGATGTGGCCGATCGCCAGCGGGCGCTTTTCGATGGGTGTCGATTTCAAGAAGGCCTGGCTGCGGCCGTGGACGTCGTTCGGCACCTCGTTCGACCCCGAATACAGCCAGATCACGATGCGCTTCGGCTGGCGGCTCTGAGCTAGTCAATGAACGAACGTGCTGCGCCCGGCCTTCAGCCCGCCGGGCGGCGCTTGAAGAACCGCAGCACCTGTTCACGCACCGGCCGCGCCGGCGCGCCGTGGGCGAGCAGGGTGCGGTCGAGCGCCATGCCGGCGTCGTCGGCCAACGCGGCCTGACGTGCCGCGCGCACCGCCGCGGACCGCGCCGCAGGTGTGCCGCGACCAAAGGCGAGGTGGTCGATGACGTGCAACAGGTTTTCCTTGCCGCGTTCATTGGTGCTGCCGTAGCCTTTGATCAATCGCCCGCACGCGGCGATTTCATGTCCGAGTGACCAGTCCTGCCGCGCCGCGCGCTCCACCGCTGCCAGCCAGCGTTCGATCAAGGCCTGCTCGGCCGCAAAGCGCTGGCCACGTTGGCGCTGGCCCTTCAAGCTGGCCATCAGCCTGAGCGCCAGCGCACCACTCACGGTGTGCGAGCCGATCTTCAGCGGCAACGCCCAGGGCTCCAGGCCGCGTGCCACGCGGCGCCGGTCCCAGGCCTGCAGCCGGGCGGCCAGCGAGACGGGCAACAACGCGGCGAACTCGGACACGCCGGGTTTGAAATGGTCGAAGACCTTGACAACTTCATCGTCGCGCGCGCTCACCTCGCGCTTCACGCGCGCCTGCCGGTGGGTCGCCAATTTCAACGCCGCGACCCGAACGATGTCGTCGAATGCCATCCACAGCGCGAGCCAGCGCAGCACCTCGCGAGCGATCGTGCCGGCGTGTTGCCCGGCCGGGTCGGCGCGCTGCTCGGCCACCTCGATGCGGGCGAGCCGCTGGTCGTAGAGCGCCACATACGCCGCGTCCTGATACTCGAGCAGGCGCTTTCGGGCCAGAGCACGCAAGTCGGGTTCGGCCAAGGCCGCGTCCACCAGGGCGTGCTGCTCGCGCCGTTGCGCAACGGCGTCGAATGCGAGGCCGAAGCCACGCAGGCTGGCGTCGACACCCTTGTCGCTGGCACGGATCGTCGCTTCGAACACATCGCGCGGCAACGGCAGCACGCCGCTCGCGGCCAATGCACCCAGCAGCACCGCGCTGATGGCGGTGCCGGCCTGCTGCGCCAACTCGCCAAACGCCAGCAGTTCAACGCCGCGCGCATGGCGTTGAAGCATCGCGAGCAGCGCGGCCGTGTCGGCGCGCCCGTCGCCCATCTGCATTTTCTCGGCGACGGTGAGCGCACGCGCCGTGGAGCTGACGATCAGCGTGCGCTCGGCACTGGCCATGCCCGCACCGACCTGGCGCACCGTTTCGAGCAGCTCGGAAGACACCAGCAGGTCGATGGCGCCAGGCACCGGGTTGAGGCTGAACACCGGCTGGCGGCCACCCAGAACGGCGTCGGGCCGTGGATGCACCTCGACGTAATAGGTGGTCGCCCCGGTGCGCTGTGCCACGCCGGGGATCGACGTGCTTTGCGCGCTGTGGCCGGCGCGCACCGCCGCGTCATAGATCCATTCGCTGAGCACGCTTCCGCCCTCGCCGCCGAGCGCGCAGACGAGGATCGTGATCGGCTGGGTCATCGCGTCACGCCGGGCGCAGCAACGCCGTCAGTGCATGCCGCCACCGCGCCAGCAGCGACTCGTGCCAGGCCGGGTGGCGCACCACCTCGGCGCGATAAAAACTCGGGCACAGCGTGGCGGCGTGCGCGTTCTCGCCGCACAGGCCGCAGCCCACGCAACCGTCGATGACGGTCGCGACCGGGTCGACGCGCAGCGGGTCCGGGTTGTCCTTCAGCGTGAGCGTCGGGCAGCCCGACAGGCGGATGCAGGCGTGGTCCCCCGTGCACACGTCTTCGTCGACACCGTATTTCACCCGCTCAACACGCTCGCCGCGCTTCAACAACCCAGCGATCCAGGGCTTGATCCGGCGCTGGCGCTCGAGCTGGCACTCGCCCTCGGCCACGATCACCTTGAGCCCGTTGAACGGCGACGTGAACGCATCGACCAGCGTGCGCCGCATGTTTTCGACGCGATAGGTGTGCACCGTCTTCAGC
>JANNKS010000204.1:0-7571 GCA_031396425.1 Rhizobacter sp.
GAAGGCGCTGAACCTGGGCGAGGTCGAGGCCTTCCCCTTCCTCGACCTGCCGCCGCGCCGCGCCATCGCCGATGGCTACCAGCTGCTCGCCGAACTGGGTGCGGTGGACGACAGCAACGAACTTACGCCGATCGGCTGGGAGCTCACCAAGTTGCCGCTGGACCCGCGAGTCGGCCGCATGATTCTCGAAGCGCGCGATCGCCAGGCGTTGGCCGAGGTATTGGTCGTCGCAAGTGCATTCAGTGTGCAGGACGTTCGCGACCGCCCGCTCGAGCAGCAGCAGGCAGCCGACAACGCGCACAAGAAGTTCGACGACGAGCGCAGCGAATTCCTCGGCGACCTGAAGCTGTGGCACTGGCTCGAAGGCAGCCGCGGCGGACCCGTGCGCAATGAAGCGGCCGTCGGTGCAACGCCGAAGCTTTCTTCGCGCAAGCAGGAGCAGCTGATGCGAGAGCACTTCATCTCGCCGCGCCGCGTGCGCGAGTGGCGTGACCTGTACTCGCAACTGCACACGGTCGTCGCCGAACACGGCTGGCGCATCAACCCGTCACCGGCCACCTACGAACAACTGCACTTGTCGATGCTTTCGGGCCTGATTGGCAACATCGGCTGCAAAAGCGATGACGACGACTGGTACCTCGGTGCGCGCGGCATCCGCTTCTACCGCCACCCCGGCGCCAACCTGTCGAAGAAGCCCGGGCGCTGGATCGTCGCGGCCGAGCTCATCGAAACCACGCGCCTGTTCGGCCGCGGGATTGCCGCGATCGAGCCGCAATGGTTGCCGGTGATCGCGGCACACGTGTTGAAGAAACAGCTGCTTGAGCCGCACTGGGAGAAGAAGGCGGCCGAGGTGATCGCGCTCGAGCGAGCCACCTTGTACGGCATCGTCGTCTACAGCAACCGGCGCGTGAACTTCGGCAATGTCGACCCGGTCGCGGCACGCGAGCTCTTCATTCGTGAGGCGCTGGTCGCTGGGGAGTGGGACACGCGACTGGCCTTCATTGGCGCAAATCGCAAGCTGATTGCGCAGATCCAGGAACTGGAGCACAAGGCGCGTCGGCAGGATGTGCTGGTCGACGACGAACTGATCCACGCGTTCTACGACCGACACCTGCCCGCCGACGTGTGCAGCGGCGCGACGCTCGAGCGCTGGTATCGGGAAGAGAGCCGGGCAATCCCCAACCTGTTGCTGCTCACGCGTGACGAACTGATGCGCCACGAGGCCGCGAGTGTGACCGCGTCAGCCTATCCGCGCACGATTCGCCTGGGTGGTGTGGACTGCGCCGCCACTTACCTGCACGACCCGGGCGACGCGAAGGACGGCCTGACGGTCACGGTGCCGATCTACACGCTGAACCAGGTCAACGAAGAACGTTGCGAATGGCTGGTGCCGGGCATGCTGCCCGACAAGGTGCTCGCCATGTTGAAGACACTGCCGCAGCGGCCGCGTTCACGCCTGATGCCGCTGGCCGAATTCGTGGCGAATTTCGCCGCCGACGCCGAATTCGCGCAGGGTGGCCTTCTGGATGCGCTGGTGAAGGCGGTGCGCGACCGGACCCAGCTCGAGGTGCGCCGCGCCGACTTCAAGATCGAACAGTTGTCCGCGCACCTGCTGATGAACTTCCGCATCTGTGACGAGCACAACCGGCAGCTCGGGACGGGTCGCAACCTGGCGGCTCTGAAGGCCGAGCTGGGTGGGCAGGCGCGCTCGGCATTTCAAGCGCTTGCCGTGCTCAAGCCGCCGCCGGCGACATCCTCTGTTTCGGCGCCGGCGGTTGCGCCAGGTGCGATCGGGCCGGCAGGCGGCAAGACCGCAGCGCGACTTGAGCGCAGCAACCGGGAGTCGCAGCCAGACGGTCCGACCGCCGCCGCAGCACCCGCAGCGCGCCACGTCGATTGGACTTTCGACACCTTGCCCGAACTGATGGAAGTGCGCCGAGGGAACCAGGTGCTGATCGGGTTTCCGGCCCTCATCGACAAGGGCACGTTCGTCGAGGTCGAAGTCTTCGACGAGCCCGATGTCGCGCAGGCTCGTCACCGCGCCGGCCTGCGGCGGCTGTTCGCATTGCAGCTGAGCGATGCGCTGAAGTACCTCGAGAAAAGCATTCCCGATCTGCAGCGCATGGCTGCGGCCTTCATCGCGCTGGGCACGAGCGAAGACCTGCGCAACCAGATCATCGAGGCGGCGGTGGACCGCGCGTTCCTTGTCGAGCCGCTGCCGACCGAGCGGGCGGCGTTCCTGGCCCGACTCAAGGAGGGGCGTTCGCGGCTCAACCTGATCGCTGGAGAAGTGGCGCGCGCCTGCGCAGTCGTATTGACGGAGCATGCAGTGGCGACGCGCAAATTGCGCGACGCGCGCGCGGCAAAGGCCGTGACCGACGACATCACGGCGCAGTTGGCGCGCCTGGTGAACAAACGGTTCGTGGTTCAGACACCCTGGGCTCAGCTGGCGCACCTTCCGCGCTACCTGAAGGCAATCACAATGCGGCTCGACAAGCTGCGCGCGGACCCGGCCCGCGATGCGCGCCTGATGGCCGATTTCCAGCCACTGGAACAGGCCTTCTGGCGAACGCTTGCGCAACGCAAGGGCCAAGCCGATGCCCGACTCGACGACTATCGCTGGCAGCTTGAAGAGCTGCGAGTCGGCCTCTTTGCGCAGGAGTTGCGCACGGCTCAGCCGGTGAGCGTGAAGCGTCTTGAGAAGATCTGGCAGCAGTTGACGGCATAGCCAGCCGAGCGAAGCGGCGCTTCGCGCCTGTGCCGAGTGAGCGGCGAATCAGGTTGGCGAACCATGGGCGGTTCTGGTTCGAAAGAGTCGCGCCCGAATTGCCGCGACGACCCGTTAGCATTGTGCCCGGCCCTGCTTTCTGGCCGATTCGCCGTGTTCCGTCCGGGCCCGGACCCCAGGTCCGATCTGAATTCGCAAACTCACCCGAAGTGCTTTCCCCTGCGACCATGGCCGCCTCCAGCTTGCTTGCGTTGATCGACGACATTGCGACGGTGCTCGACGATGTGGCGTTGCTCACCAAGGTTGCTGCGAAGAAGACGGCGGGCGTGCTGGGTGATGATCTGGCGCTGAATGCCCAGCAGGTGTCGGGCGTGCGCGCTGAACGTGAATTGCCGGTGGTCTGGGCCGTGGCGAAAGGCAGCGCCTGGAACAAGCTCATGCTGGTGCCGGCGGCACTGGCGATCAGTGCTGTCGCTCCCTGGGCCGTGACGCCGTTGCTGATGCTCGGTGGCCTCTACCTTTGTTTCGAGGGTTTCGAAAAACTGGCGCACAAGTGGCTTGCGAGCCGTGATGAAGTGGCGAGCGAACATCAGGCGTTGTTGGTAGCCGTTGCAGATGCAAATACCGATCTCGTCGCGTTCGAGAGGGACAAGATCAAGGGCGCCATTCGAACGGATCTGGTGCTGTCCGCCGAAATCATCGCGATCACCCTGGGCACCGTGGCGGGCGCTTCGTTTCCGACCCAGGTCGCTGTGCTCAGCGGCGTGGCGACGCTCATGACGGTTGGGGTGTACGGCATCGTGGCGGGCATCGTCAAGCTGGACGACCTCGGTCTGTTCATGAGTCGCAGCGCCGTGCAAGCTTGGTACGGGCAGTTTCAAAGGACGTTGGGTGGGTGGATTCTGCGAGCCGCGCCCGTGCTGATGAAACTGTTGTCAATCGCTGGAACAGCGGCGATGTTCCTGGTGGGCGGCGGCATTCTGACTCATGGCCTGCCAGCGCTGCACCACCTGTCGACCCACGTTTCGGCGGGTCTCGCGATGGTCGGTGGCATGGCACCGATGCTTCAAGGCGTTTGGCCGATGCTGTTCGATGCGCTGACCGGCGTGCTGTCGGGCGCCGCAGCCTTGGCCGTCGTGGCGGCCGGAAAGCGGCTGATTTCGCCGCGCAGGCGTGCTTCGCACTGATTTGACAGCCAGCCCGGATTTGTTCCTCAATCCAGCGGCAACTTGTGCCGACAAGCAAGTCAAGTCGTGGCGACTGCCGATCGTTGATCCTGGTGACCACGACCCCGGAGGATGAAGATCATGGATGCATTGCACGAATGTCGTTTCGAGCCTGAATTCGAAGTGCGGTTTCAGTCACTCTTCGATGCCGGCCGGGCGTTCACGTTTCCCTGCGATGCCGCGGGCCGTGTCGATCTTGACCGCTTGAGCGAGCGAGCACTGCAGAACTATTTCTACGCCAGGGCGGTCGTCGGCCGCGAATTCTCACCGGCCGCCGTCGTGCCCCACCCTTTGCGCTGATCGAAAGGCTGGCAGCGGGAAGGCCAAGCCGGGGCGAAGGCGCAGCTCAGTACGACCTGTGGTGTCTGCGGTCGGGGTAGTGACGCCGTTCACGGGGCGCTTCATTGTGGCCCCCATAGTACGGTTCAACGACATGCGGACGGTGACGATGGTAGGGCAGCGGCAAGACCACGCAGGCGGTGAGCCACTGGCTGGCCAGCAAGGCGCCCAGCAGATAGAAACGACGACGGTTTGCGAAGCGTTGCATGGTCAGATCTCCTGATCGCCGCGGCGCGGCTCCCTGCATGACAACGTGATGCGCGGGCGCCGCGCCGACCTGGGCTTGTTTCCACTCGGTAAAGCTGACGGCGCCGCCTGTGCGGAGCCGCACTGGTTCATCAGTGCGAAATCGTTCGATACACGGCCGGTACAGACAACTCCCTGCCAACGACGGCACGCGCGTAGAAATAGTTGTTTCTTGCGCGTTCGCTCAGGGCATCCATGTTCACCGCGCCTGATACGTCGCAGGGAAACGAGTAAGCCCGTCCTTCGTCGAACAGCGATTTGAATCGAAGTTCGTAGTGGCTGATGTGGTCGTTGGCGTTGGTGGGGTGTTGCATGGTGTCGTCGGTAGAAGTTCTGCCTGTGAGTTCCATGTCTGCAAGACTAGGGGCCGCGCCAACTTCGCGATATGCCGTGTTCGTGGGGGCGCTCATTGCAGCCGCGTGACACTGTTGGCGTTTGGACTGCCGGGCCGATGTGCGGCGTGTTGCGCGCTGCGCGATTCAGTCACACCCTTGCCGGGCAGGACCATGTCGCTGTGCCGGTGCAGGTCCTGATTCAGTGACGAACCCGGGTTTGGCGGCAATAGTCCGGATTGCAGATCCGGATTGGGCACAATCGAGCCGCTGGAACTGACCCTGGCCAGTACAAACGGTATCTCCCCCGCCCCGCACGAAGCGCTTACCCCATGATCGAAAAACTGCTCGCCGGTGCCATGGCCCTGCTGTGCGTCGTTTTGCTGGTGCGATTGTTCATCAGTGAACCCCTGCGGCGCCGCTGCGACAGGGCAGCGCTGCGGGCCTGGACATTCACCCGTGCCTGGTTGCACTACGTATGGCATTGGCGTGCGTCGCGACGACGCGCTGCACTGGCCGCCGAAGAGGCGATACGCCGCGCGAGCGCGAGCATGGAACGCGACGACAACGTCTACCGGCCTGACGCCTTTCGCAAGCCGCGCAAGCCGCATTGAATGGCGCATTGAATGGAACTGGTGCGCCATTCTCAGCGCACCTCTTCGATCGACATGCCCGCGCGGCCGGCGCCGCTCGCCCGACGCTCGACTTGGCTGCGAATGTGCGCAGGCAAGCGCTTCAGCATCCAGCGAATCACGACGGGGATGACGATCGCGTCGTCCATCACACCGAGCAGCGGAATCATGTCGGGGATGAAGTCGACCGGTGACAGCAGGTAGAGCAGCAACAGCGCCGAACCGCCTTTCAGCCAGCCGGGGGCTTCGGCGTGCACCAGCGCGTACCCGAGTCGTTTCACGTCGCCCTTGACCATCAGCCACAAAACTGAAAATCTCTTCCACATGGCGCTGAACTCCTGAATCGATCGACCGCAACCTGCGCGGCAGACCCTTCACGTGCAACCACGTGGTTTGGATGACAGTGGTTCCGCACATTGGCCAGATTGCCTGTGATGAGCCGATGCGCCGACGCCAAAGGTGTCGTGGCACTGCACCATGGATTGAAAAGATGCTGCCAATAGGTCACGACTAACTACTGCGCCCACTGCACCGGCACGGCAGCAACCCTCAGAATCGCTGTGATGGAAATTCCTGCGGCCCCCGCCAAGACCCAACTCGGCCTGGACGAGTTGCGGGGTCGCGCCCGCACCCTGGGCCAACGGCACCGAACCGTGTTGCTGTTGGTCGATGGGCGGCGCGCGCTGAGCGAAGTGCTCAGCCTGGCCCAACAGGCCGGCGCGCAGACCAGTCATTTCGAAGACCTGGTTCGCATGGGAATGGTGGAATTGCCGCGCGAGGCGATCGCCCCGGATGCGCGTGACACCGCAGCGAGCGCCTTCGACACGTTGCGCGTCACCAGTGTTGAATTCGACGTGCCGGCGGTGGCGCTGCCCGGCGAGTTCGGGCGTGAAACGCCCGGCCTCGCAGAAGCGCCTGTGATCTCCGGCCAGCGCGACATTGAAGTGGAGTTGCCCGGCATGGCCTCCACCCGCGCCGTGACGCCGGCCGCACTGCCGAGCCGTGTCGCGACACCCGTCGCGCTGGAGCCCGCGGTGCGAGAAGCTTCCCCAACGCACGAACAGGGGCATCCGCCGGTAACAGCAGCGGCGCCGGCCGTTGCACTGCCGCCACCCGCGCCTGAACTTCGCGAGCGGCAAATGCCGCTCACGGAGGTTCCCAGGGCCATGCGCGAGCCTCCAACGCGTACCGGTGATGCGGGCAATCGCACCGCGCCCGCGCCAGCGCGTCCCGAAACTCCGCGGTTGCTCGCGACAGACGCCCCGATATCCCGGCCCACACCGCTTGCGGCTGACCCGTTGACGCGAGCGCCGGCGCCCTCCGCCCGCAAGTCGAACCCGGCCGCACAGGCGCCGGCGGCGGCGAAGAAGCCCGGGCCGCTGCCGTCCAGGGCCGATTCGGGCACGAAGCGGCCAGGCACCCCATCGGCAGTGCGCGCTGAGGACAAGTCCGCGGCAATGCAGGTGCCGCCGACGCTGTCGATGGGCTCGGTGGCGGATGCTGTGGTTCGCCCGCCCGCATCGACCCGGCGCACGGTGCTGGCTCGGCTCGCCTCGCCCAGAGCCGGCAGCCTGCGCGTTCCGGATGAACCTGCGACAGATCGCCTTGAACGGGTGCGCGAACTGCTCGTTGAAACGCTGCGCCTGGACGCCCCCATTTTCGGCGTGCGCATGCTGGTTCGCCTGCGCGCCGCAACCGGCATCGATGACCTGATCGAACTCGTCTGGGAGATCGAACGCCACCTCATGGCGGCCCGTCACTCGCGCGACGAAATGCTCAACCTGCATCGCGCCCGCGAATTGCTGGGCCTTGGCAACACGGTCGTGGCCGACGACGATTGATCCGCTTCGGGCGTCAGGTCTGCGGTCGCAGCGACCGACTGCACTGACCCGGGCAATGCCCAACGCGGGCGTCGCAGCGAAGGGTGAGCGAAGTAATCGGCCTGCCGCCGCAAATCGAGCCGAAGAAACACTGGGCGTCCGAGTTGTGGCAAGGTGGAATGCGGCGCTGCGGAAGACCGATGTAGCAGTGGTGCGTACTGCCCGCGGGTTAGCGTGGTCCTGGGTGA
>JANNKS010000403.1:0-3263 GCA_031396425.1 Rhizobacter sp.
GCACCGAACCCACGTTCTTCCGGTTCGGTATCCCACCGCTGTCGGCAGCGGGCAATGCGGGCTGTGCTGGAACGACAACGTTCCCCGTGCCATTCGCCGGCCCGGCTTCGCAGACCACCTGCTTCGGTGCCGTGGAAAACGCGGGCAGCCTGTTCAGCAACACGCTCACGGGCGGCGATCCGGCGACCCCGGTGTTCCTCGCCACCCCCGGCCAGCCGTTCCGCATCGGCCTGACGAACCCGAACTCGAGCAACCGCGGCGCCACCTTCATCCTGCACGGGCATGTTTGGCCGCGCGATCCGTTCCTGGCGCTCAAGCGCAACGCTGCCGGATTCCCGGACAACGCCAACATCGACAACGTCGGCTCGGTCGTGATCGGCGACAACCCGCTGCAGATCTACTTCGGTGCGCAGGAGAGCGTGATCGGCTCGTCACACCACGTCATCAAGCCGACCTCGGGCGCGGGCGGCGCGGGCCGGGTGCCAGGCGACTACCTGATGCGCGACGGCGCGGCGGCCGGCATGGGCGGCGGAGCCTGGGGCATTCTGCGGGTCAGGTGACGAATCGGGCCGCAGGGTGACCCCCCGGCTCGTGCATGGGTGCAGCGCTTCAGGCTGCACCCATTTTTCTTGACAGGAGTCAAAGTGGAGCGGGCCGAACACCGCGAACATGCGATGACGATGACGGCTCTTCCAGAGCGCCACATCGGATCAAGGAGTGAATGGTGAAACCCGACCAGCGATGCCTGATCGCACCTGCCCTGGTGCTGGCCTGCGGGATGGCGTTGGCCGCAACGCCGCCCGGCGCCATGCCCGAGGCGGCGGCGATCAAGACCGAGGCCGCCACGCGGCTCGTGAAGGACGGCGTCGTGATCGACTTCGAGGCGCGAGCCCTGGAGGGCAGCGAGCTGATGGAAGGCGCGCTGTCCGAACTGCGCTTCCGCCTCACCGACGAGCGCACCGGTGCACCGGTGCGCGGCAATCGCCCGGCTGCCTGGCTCGACGCGGGTGTGAACATCCAGGCCCAGGCGGCCGGTGCGCAGCGCCAGTGCGTCGAGAAGGTCGGCCTGTACCTGAAGGGCGCGGTCGGCATCCGGCCGCTGGTGGACATGAACGGCTACTACCTGCTGGTCATGAACCGCGACGCCAGCCTCACCGTGATCGACCCGATGGTGTCGATGGGCGGGCGCACCAGCACGCTGACCTCGGTTCAGCTGAAGGGGCCGCCGACCGACTGGGTCAACCACGGCCCGCTCAAACGTCTGTACGTCAGCATGCCGGCGGCCGGGCAGGTGGCCGCGGTCGATACCGAGACGTTCAAGGTGGCTGCCAACATCGACGCCGGGCCTGAGCCGACGCGCATCGTGATGCAGCCCGATGGGCGCTACCTCTGGGTCGGCAACAATCCGCGCGACGGCAAGGCCGGCGGCGTGACGGTGATCGACGTGCGCGACCAGAAGGTCGTGATGCAGGCCGCAACCGGCCGCGGGCACCACGAGATCGCGCTGTCCGCCGACAGCCGCACCGCCTTCGTCACGAACCGCGACGACAACACGGTCACGGTGTTCGACACCGGCACGCTGACCAAGGTGAAGGACATCGAGGTCGGTGCGATGCCGCTGTCGGTGGCGTATTCGGCGCTCTCGCGCGCCGCGTATGTGTCGAACGGCAAGGACGGCAGCATCACCGTCATCGACGGCACACGTCTGGAGACCCTGAAGACGATTCAGGCACGGCCCGGCCTGGGGCCGCTGCGCTTCACGCTCGACGGCCGCTTCGGCATGGTCGTGAACACGCCCGACAACGTGGTGCATGTGATCGACCCGGGCACCAACGAGATCATTCACAGCCCGAAGGTGCAGGAGCAGCCTTACCAGGTCGCGTTCACGCAGGGCTTCGCCTACGTGCGCAGCCTCGGCAGCGAGCGCGTGAGCATGATCAACCTGGCCTCGCTGGGCACCGGCAAGGAGCCGATCGTGCAGAGCTTCGGCGCCGGCAGCTACGCACCCAAGCTGGGCGGCGACCTGCCGCTGGCCGACGCGGTTGTGGCCGGCCTGGGCGAGGCGGCGGCGTTCGTCGTGAGCCCGGCCGACAACGCCACCTACTTCTACATGGAAGGCATGAACGCGCCGATGTCGAGCTACCCCAGCCGCGGCAAGCTGGCGCGCGCGGTGACGGTGGTCGACCGCAGCCTGCGCGAGGTCGAGCCCGGTGTGTTCGCCGGCACATTCCGCATGCCCGCGGCGGGGCACTTCGACGTGGCGCTGTCGCTCGACCAGCCGCGCCTGGTGCACTGTTTCTCCACCGAAGCCAAGATCAACCCGCAGCTCGAAGTGCTGCGCCAGAGGGTGGGCATCGAATTCCTGCCGCAGGCACGTCAGTTCAAGCGCAACGACGTGGCGCGGGTGCGCTTTCGCGTCATCGAGGGCACGGGTGCTCCAAAGAGCGGGCTGAAGGACGTCATCGTGCGTTCGTTCCTCGTGCCCGCGTCGGCACCGCGCGACACGGTCGCGAAGGAGGTGTCCGACGGCGTCTACGAAGTGCCGGTCGAGCTGACCGAGACCGGCGCCTACTACGTCTACGTCAGCGTGCCGTCGCTCAAGCTGGGCTACAACGACAGCGGCTTCTTCAGCGTCATGGCCCGGCCCGATTCGGCCACGGCTGCCGCGACGCCCGGCGCCGCGGCACCCGCTGCCGCGCCGCCGGTGAAGGCGAAGAACATGAAGAAGGGCTGAGCGTCATGAAGAACACGCCTCTGTTTGGCGTCGTGTGGCTGGCCGCTGCGCTGGGCGCGCCCGCGCCGGCCATCGCAGCTGACGACCACTCGCACCACCAGCATCACAAGGCCCAGACCGAGCCGGCCAAGCCGAGCACGGTGAAGGTGCGTTACGACGATTCGGTCCTCACCGACCAGGCCGGCAGGCCGTTGAAGCTGAAGACGGATGTGATCGGCGACCGCCTGGTGGTGGTCGACTTCGTCTACACCACCTGCACCACGGTGTGCCCGGTGCTGACGGCCCTGCTGGCGAATGTCCAGAAGGAACTCGACAGCCCGGGAGCGGACGACCTGCGGCTGGTGTCGATCACGGTCGACCCGGCGCGCGACACGCCGTCGCGCCTGAACGAATATGCGAACAAGCATGGTGCCCAGCCGGGGTGGCTGTGGCTCACCGGCCCGACCGGGCGGGTCAACGAGGTGCTGAAGGGTTTTGGTGCCTACACGGCCAACTTCGAAGACCACCCGCCGCTGGTGCTGGTGGGCGA
>JANNKS010000415.1:0-3506 GCA_031396425.1 Rhizobacter sp.
GAGCCGAGCAGGCCGCCGAACACGAGTTGTTTCTCAGCGAGGCCGCCGAGCCAGAGGTCGACATCATCGAGGCCGGTGGTGGTGGCGCCGCTGAGCAGGTTGGCATAGATGCCGGTGCTGTTCATGAACGCGAGGCTGTCGGCGTCCGTGCCGTTCACCAGCGCGGCAGCCGCGAGGCGCTTGTCGGCCATCAAAGCAGCACCCGTGATCGTCGGGTGCGTGCCGTAGGCGGCGACGAAGTTGATCAGGCTGTGACGGGCACCCGGGGCGTCGTACTTGATGTTGAGGCCGAAGTCCATCCAGCTCTCGTAGGGCTGCAGGGCCGAGTTGCCGCCGGTGTCGGCGAAGAACTGGCGGCGAGCCGCATTCAAGCCGGGAACGCCGGTGTCACGGGCGCGCGCCATGTTGATCGCGGCCAGGTCGAGCGGCAGGCCGACCAGGTTGTTGCGCAGCGCGCCAGTGACGAACTGGTCGAGTTCGTTGCCGACCTGGCGCGTCATGCCCTTGACGATGGTCGCGGCGTCTTGCATCGCGCCGTCAGCCCCGACGAGTGTGCCGGCGACTCCACCGATCGCGCTGTTGTCGAACTGCACCGGGTTCAGGAACGCCTGGATCAGGCCGATGTTGTTGAGCGTGCCGTTCGGGTTCACGCGGTCCACCGTCTCGGTCAACATCGAGTGGCCGAAGCGGTACACGACGTGGGCAAACTCGGCCATGATGGCTGGGTTGATGCTTGTCGAGTAGCCGGCGAAGATGTTGATCTCGGGCTGCACCTTGCGGCCGAATTCTTCGAACACCAGGTGCTGGTACTGCATTTCAGTGCCGAAGCGCGCGGCCTGGAACAGGCGCTCGCCATTCCACACGCCCGGGGCGAGCTGCCACTGCGCAATGAACACAGGGTCGGCGGTGGCGAGCACCTGGCTCTTCACGTGGTCGACGAGGCGGTTGTGCTCGGCGTGGAAGATCGTGTGCACGGCGGTCAGGCCGATGTTTTCGTTGCCGCGGCCGTCACCGGTGATGAAGTGGCGGTCGAGCAGTTCGTTGTCGTATTGCCCCGCCAGTTGCGGCCCGGCATTGATTCCGCCGTCGGCGTCGGGCGTCTTGAGCACGCCCGCGGAAGTGCGCGGCGCGGCGGAATGGGCGATGTCATCGAGGAAAGCGTGGTTGGTGGGAATCGCGCCAGCGGTGCTGACGGGTGCGGCCAAATTGCCTTCCACGAAGACGTTGCCCGGAAGCACCAACTGCGGCATGCCGCGCAGCGGGCCCGGAATGAACTTGCCGTAGGCGTCAGTCAAGATCGTCGGGATGTTGTTCAGATCGGCATCGGTCAGATTGATACCAAGCAGCGTGACGGCCTGCGCCTTCACCTCGGCCCAGTTGCCGATGCCGCCGGTGGCGCCGTCGATCAGCTTGCCGTTGGAAACCGGCCGGCCCAGGACGTTGAGTTCGTAGTCGCGCAGGAACACCTGGTGCGACGGGTGCGAGGTGTAGGTCTGGTTCTGGTCGATTAACGGGGTCGTCTGGTTGACGTGGTTGTGCAGGTCGTCGCGGGTGCCCAGCATACCGTCCTGGCCGGCACTGACACTGGCGTTCGTGGCGCGGGTCAGCATCATGAACGGCGCGGCCAGTGCGCCGGGCTGGGCATCGGGCCCGACCAGCAGCGGATCGTCGGCCGCGAGAGGCATCACCACCGTGCCGCCGCCCTTGTTCAGCAGGTCGAGGCCGTGGTCGAAGAATTGGCCGAACAGCGTGAACCACGAGTTGTACGACGCGGACAGGCCGGTGTCGGGTGCAGCGTTGGGGATGAAGAACGAATTGCTCAAGTCGACTGCGGGCAGGACGCCGCCGTTGCGCTCGGTTGCTGCCGCGATCGCGGCCGGATTCGCCGGTGACTGGTCGACGACCAGGTTGCTCGCCAGACGCGGCTGCGTGTCGACCACGATGTTGCCGGGGGCGGTGCTGATGTAAGAGCCCGCGGGGACCGAGCCGCCAGGCGCGGGGCCATTGCTGTCCCAGGTGGCGTTGCCGTCGCGCAGATGCGGCGTCAACAAACGCGGAAACACCTGGTCCGCGGCGCCGAAGTTTTCCTGCCCGACCAGCAGGTTGTTGAACGTGCCGTCGACCCGGCGCAGGCCGTCAGGCAACAGCGGGTTGGCAATGAGAGTGTCGAGCCGCGCACCGGCGGCATTGGCCTCGGCCGTTTGGATTTGGGCGAGGATGAACTCTAGGTCGGACCGGATCAATGTCGTCATTTAAATGCTCCCGTGGATTGAATGAACTTCTGACTGCTTGTTGTCGAGTGGTGAATGAAACCGATATGGCCCAGTGACCCTTGTCGGCACGAACCGCCGCCCCACACGCGTGGCCGGCTGAAAGGGAAAGGCATGGATTCGCGGTGCTCCTGGTGATGGCTGCCTTCCGCCAGTCGGAATGCGAGGAATGCATCACGACCTGTCGGATGCGACTGTGTTCGCTAATCGGTGGTTAAGCCATCCCAAGAATTTGGGGGGTACCAGTACCCATGGGGTAATCACGCCTCAAATAGATTCGCAATAGAATCAGAAGAAAAGTTCCGTCAACTCAATCCCAGGGGTGCCGCATGCCAAGACCAGCCGGAGGGTCCGCTCACCTGGACAGCGCTTACGCCTTGCTCAAGCAGGCCAAGACCGTCGACCAGCTGCGCCAGGCGCAGGCGGTGTTGCTGCCCTTGGTGCTGGGCCTGAGCATCGAGCAGACGGCGCTGGCCATTGGCCGTTCGCCCAGTGCGACATGCGCGATGCGGACCCGCTTTGCGCGCGTGGCGTCAGGCCTGCAGGCGCCCGCGCGCGCCAAGCACGAACTGCGCAACCGCGCTGAGGTCGGGCTCGAGCGCGAGAAGCAGATCATCGGCAGGGTGACGGGCCATGGGCATTCCGCGGGTCTGGGGCTGATTTCCCGCCTGAAAGCAGCCCTGGAGGCCGAATGTGGCCACGCGGTCGCGCTGTCCAGCGTCTACCGCCTGCTGGCGCGGCACGGCTGGCGGCGCGAGACGCCGGTGTTGGCGCACGGGGCCATCGCAGGCCAGGCGCCAACGCTGCCGGAGCGGCGCCGGCCGCCCGCCCCGCGTTGGGTGCGGGCGTGATCAGCGCGCTGAAAAGCCTCGAAGTTGATGACAATCTCTAATGCGAATGTTGAATCCGATCGACGGTGTCGTCGACACCTGACTGAGGGGGAACCTGAGAGATCTTCGGATTTGGCTTTAAGTGGCCGCCAGAGCCGCTTTAAGGGTTCGCCAATGCCAAGTTCGGCCCTGGCGTGTGCGGCTGCAGGGTGAGGCGGCGTTGAGTTGGGCGTGCGCGCACGCGCCGGCCCCTGCGCGAGCCAGGCCGAGCCGAGGCGCGAAGCCGGTGCGGCGTTACGGCCCGTCGGCGATGAGCTTGCCGCGCTGGAGCAGCTGCGCGATGACGTCGTTGTCGCTTGCCGCGGCGTTCAGGCCGAACACCCCGGCAGAGCGCAGGTCGATGCCT
>JANNKS010000435.1:0-3235 GCA_031396425.1 Rhizobacter sp.
TGCTCCGTTGCACCGCACCATCCCGGGAGCCAATGTGTCCCGCATGCAGTACGGATCAGCAGGTGGTGCTTACAAAGTGTTGCCAACCTGGAGCGAGCATTGAGCGGCGCGCACGGCCATGGGCAATCGAGCCGGCACATGGCAAGCCCTCTTCTCGGGCGCAGCGGTGAACGGGAAGCGACTCGAATCACCAGATCAGTGCAACAGGGCATGAGTCTTGCGAATGTGCCTGGTGCAACTCAATCCAGCGTCGGTTCGCGGCTTGACTGCTGGGTTCCCGTTGACGGGCGTCTTGGGTTGCAAGTCGGTTCACTGCAGGTCTGTGGGCTGGTTCGCCAATGCCGGTGTGTCCCCACTCGAAAGGCCACACCGGTCCAACACCAAAGAAGACTGGAGACTCGAAATGACAATGCTTTTGGCACTCACCGTGTCGATCGGCCTGCTGGCTGTCGTGGCCACGTGGATGTTTCTTGGGCCACTTGCGGCGATGAATTTTCAGATCTGGCAGGCCTTCATCGCCTGGGCCAGCTTTTTTCACAATGGCGGCAAAACCGATGGATTGGTGAAGACCGTCGTGTGCATGAGTTTCGGTGCGGTGGTGGGCATGTTGTCCGTGATGCTCGCTGGCCAACTCGGTGCCCTGGGGGCCTTTGCGGCACCGGTGGCGGTGGGCATCGGCGCTGCTGCGATCGTCTTGGCGGCGCACATTCCGCAGCTCTCGACGATTCCGTCATGCGTGTATGGCTTCGCGTCGGTCGCCGGCTTGATCTTGCTCGGAAAAGACATGACGCCAATGAACGCCATCGTTCCGACGATCGGTTCCATCATTCTCGGCGCCATCTTCGGCTGGTTGTCGGAGACGATTGGCGGCAAGCTCGCCAAACCTGCCTGACCGTTGTCTTGATGCGGGCTGCCCGAGGCAGCCTCAAGGCTTGAGACACTTGTTCGCCCGCACGCCGCCTCGGCATGCGGGCGATTCTCTTTGCGTGGCAGAAACATCTGTCGACGCCGTTGGCTATACCAGACTCGACCCGGTGAACCCTGTGGCACACTGCGCCGCTTCGTTTCGCTGCCCCCTCGCGGGCCCAGGGCCTTGGACAACATCCTTCTTCAAATTGCCGCCGAGCTCAAGGTTCGGCCGACCCAGGTCAAGGCGGCCGTCGACTTGCTCGACGGTGGCGCCACGGTGCCGTTCATTTCGCGCTACCGCAAGGAAGCCACCGAGGGCCTGGACGACACCCAGCTGCGCGAGCTCGAAGCCCGCCTGGCGTACCTGCGCGAACTCGAGGAGCGGCGCGCTGCGGTGCTCAAGAGCATCTCCGAGCAGGGCAAGCTGACCCCAGTCTTGCAGGCGGCCATCCAAGCGGCCCCGACCAAACAAGAACTGGAAGACCTGTACCTGCCGTTCAAACCGAAGCGCCGCACCAAGGCGATGATCGCGCGCGAGGCGGGCCTCGAACCGCTCGCCGATGCACTGTTCGCCGACCCGACGCGGGTGCCCCTGGTCGAAGCGGCGGCGTACATCAACGCCGAAGCCGGTATTGCCGACGCAAGCGCCGTGCTCGACGGCGTGCGCGACATCCTCAGCGAACGCTGGGCCGAAGACGCCGCGCTGGTGGGCAAACTGCGCGAATGGTTGTGGGAGCAGGGCCTGTTCCAGAGCCGTTTGCTGGACGGCAAGGACGTGAACCACGCCGACGTGTCCAAGTTCCGCGACTACTTCGCCTATGCGGAACCGATCCGCAGCGTGCCGTCGCATCGGGCGCTGGCGGTGTTTCGCGGTCGCACGCTCGAACTGCTCGAGGCCAGACTTGTGCTCGACGAAGAGGGCGGCCTCGGTCTGTCTGCCAGCGCGGCGGGTCCGGCGGCGATGTCGCTCGCCGAAGGCCGCATCGCGGTGCATCTGGGCTGGAGCCATCGCCAGCGCGCCGCCGACGATCTGATCCGCAAATGCGTCGCCTGGGCCTGGAAGGTCAAACTCAGCCTGAGCCTGGAGCGCGATTTGTTTGCGCGCCTGCGTGAAGAGGCCGAACGCGTGGCGATCAAGGTGTTCGCCGAAAACCTGCGCGACCTGTTGCTTGCCGCACCGGCCGGCGCGCGCGTGGTGCTGGGCCTGGACCCCGGCATCCGCACCGGCTGCAAGGTGGCGGTGGTTGACGTCACCGGCAAGGTGCTGGCCACCGAAACGGTCTATCCGCACGAGCCGCGACGCGACTGGGAGGGTGCGCTGCACACCTTGACGCGCCTGTGCGCGACGCATGGCGTGAACCTGATCGCGATCGGCAACGGCACCGCGAGCCGCGAGACCGACAAGCTCGCGGCCGAGCTGATTCAGCGCCTGGCCAAATTGGCGCCGGACGCAGCGCCGCAGAAACTGGTCGTCAGCGAAGCGGGCGCATCGATCTATTCGGCCAGCGAGTTCGCCTCCAAGGAGTTGCCCGATCTGGACGTGACTTTGCGCGGCGCGGTGTCGATCGCGCGACGCGTGCAAGACCCGCTCGCCGAGCTCGTGAAGATCGAGCCGAAGAGCATCGGCGTGGGCCAGTACCAGCACGACGTGAACCAGGCCGCGATGGCCAAGAGCCTGAACGCGGTGGTGGAGGATTGCGTGAATTCGGTCGGCGTCGACCTGAACACGGCTTCGGCGCCTTTGCTCGCGCGCGTGTCGGGCCTGTCGGGCACGGTGGCGGCGAACATCGTGCGCTGGCGGGACAGCAACGGTGCCTTCACGAACCGCAAACAGTTGCTCGCCGTCGCGGGGCTGGGCGCGAAGACGTTCGAGCAGAGCGCCGGGTTCCTGCGCATTCGAGGCGGCGACAACCCGCTCGACAACTGCGCCGTGCATCCGGAAACTTACTCAGTCGTCGAGCGCATCCTCGCGGCGATCGGTAAACCGGCAGCCGAGCTGATGGGCCGCAGCGACCTGATCCGCGCCGTCAAGCCCGAGGCCTTCGCCGACGCCCGGTTCGGCGCCATCACGGTGAAAGACATCCTGAGCGAGCTGGAAAAGCCCGGCCGCGACCCTCGCCCCGACTTCAAGGTGGCGCGATTCAGCGAAGGTGTCGCCGACCTTGCCGACCTGAAACCGGGCATGACGCTCGAAGGCACGGTCAGCAACGTGGCGCAGTTCGGCGCTTTTGTTGATCTGGGGGTGCACCAGGACGGCCTGGTGCATGTCAGCCAGCTCGCCGACAAGTTCGTCAAGGATGCACGCGAAGTGGTCAAGACCGGCGAC
>JANNKS010000438.1:0-1594 GCA_031396425.1 Rhizobacter sp.
GCGCAATTGGAACCAGGGCTATCTGGAGTGGTCGCGCGCGAATCGCATCACGCGCTATGCGGAGCCGATCCTGATCCACCTCTATTCCGAGGTGCTGCAGCACTTTCGCAGCGCTGCGCAGGGCAAGGGCCTGACGCGCAAGCCGCCGGAACACCTGAAGAAGCGCATCGCGACCTACTTCGACCCGCTGCCGTTCTACTACGAGCCGCTCGAGTCGCATGTGACCGACAAGCACAAGTACCCGCTCGCCGCGATCACGCAGCGGCCGATGGCGATGTACCACTCGTGGGATTCGCAGAACGCCTGGTTGCGCCAGATCCACGCACACAACGTGCTGTTCGTCAACGCGCAGACGGCGGCAGCTCTCGGCATCGCCGACAAGGACTGGATCTGGGTCGAGTCGCAATGGGGCAAGGTGCGCTGCCAGGCCGGGCTGTCCAACGCGGTGGAGCCCGGCACGGTGTGGACCTGGAACGCGATCGGCAAGGCCTCGGGCGCGTGGAACCTCGAACCCGGCGCGAACGAGTCGCGGCGCGGCTTCCTGCTGAACCACCTGATTTCGGAAGAGCTTCCCGCAGAGCATGGCAGTCGACGAGTCTCCAACTCCGACCCCATCACCGGGCAGGCCGGCTGGTACGACGTGCGCGTACGCATCTTCAAGTGCGACGACCAGAGCAATGAGATCAGTCAACCGCAGTTCGAGCCGATGAAGCTGTATCCGGGAATGGAAAAGCGCCCGGGCCTGCTTGCCGCCCTGGGCCGCGGCGCGGCACGGTTCGCTGGGGTTGGCAAGTGAGCTCGGTACAACTCGCCCTGGTGATCGACCTGAACGTCTGCGTCGGGTGCCAGGCGTGCGTCACGAGCTGCAAGGAATGGAACACGCAAGGCGCGGCGGGCCCGCTGTCGGACGACAACCCGTTCGGCGCCGACCCGAGCGGCACCTTCTTCAACCGCGTGCAGACCTTCGAGGTCGGCGAATTTCCGAATACCGAGACGGTGCACTTCCCGAAGTCTTGCCTGCACTGCGAAGACCCGCCGTGCGTGCCGGTGTGTCCGACCGGCGCGTCATACAAGCGCGAGAGCGACGGCATCGTGCTCGTCGACTACGACAAGTGCATCGGCTGCAAGTACTGCGCGTGGGCCTGCCCGTACGGCGCGCGCGAGCTCGACGAGCAGCAGAAGGTGATGAAGAAATGCACCCTGTGCGTCGACCGCATCTATGACAAGACGCTGCCAGAGGCCGAGCGCAAACCGGCGTGCGTGATGGCATGCCCGACTTCGGCGCGCATCTTCGGCGACATCCACGATCCCGCGTCCGACGCGTCGCGCGCGATCCGCGAACAGGGCGGCTACGCGCTGATGCCCGAGTGGGGAACGAAGCCGGCAAACCACTACCTGCCCAGGCGCCCGACGCGGATTCGCATCCACCAAGACGAGCTCGTTCGCGCCGACAATCCGCTGCGCATCGACGGGCATTTGCCCAAGCCCGCGCCGCCTCGAAGCCGGCGCGTTCGCGGCTCAGACCTCCGGGCCCGAGTGCGGACATACGACGCTTGTGGGTGATCTCGGCCAGCGGGTTCGTTTGGTCCATGAA
>JANNKS010000447.1:0-2773 GCA_031396425.1 Rhizobacter sp.
ATCGGACCATTGAAGCCGATGCCCAGCGTGTAGCCGTCGGGTGGCGCCTTCGCGACCACGTCCATGCCCAACAGGCCGCCCGCGCCGGCTTTGTTTTCCACCACGATCGGCTGCTTCCAGCGCTCTTTGAGTCGCTCGCCCAGCGTGCGCACGACGATGTCGAGCGAACTCCCGGCGGGTGCGGGAACGACGACGCGCACCGGGCGATCCGGCCAGCTCTGCGCGCTCGCCGAAAGGCTCACGGCCGCGGTCAGAAACAGGGGGAAGAGTGATTTCATGGCGGCGCTGTTTCGGAGTGGGACGGGTTCGCATCGCGCAGGCTGTCGATGCCGTTGCGCGCGCCGGCGAGTATCGCCGTTGCCTGCGCGTCGGCCAGTTCGATTTCCATGCGCAGCAGTTGTGCCGCGATCGTCTTGCCCAGGTTGTCGCTGCGCAGGCTGTGCGCCGCGCCGCCACTCAGCGCGCCATTGAGCACCCATTTGATCGCCAGAATGTTGGGCAGCGGATAACGTTCCACGCGCGCTGGGTCGTTGCTCCCCATCAGGTGCGCGAAGTGGTCGGCGACGCGTTGTGGTGTCACCAGCGCCAGCAGCGCCGCGTAGCCAGCCTCATCCCACGCGAACAGCCCGATGTCGGCACGATCGGCCTTGTCGCCGCTGCGGGCATGGGCGATGTCGGCGAGGCGCAGCTTCATGTCGTCTCCAGCAGGTCGACCGTGACCCGATCTTCGATCAGCTCGCGGCGCACCTTGCTCGGCCACAGGCCCAGCAGCTGGCTCGCCGGCGTGACGCCGTGAAAGCCACCCATGAACGGCGGGCCCGACAGCGCCATCCACGGGAACAGGCGCGGAAAGGCGTCGGCGACGCGCCGGTCCGGGCAGCGGATCGCCATGCGCAGCCAGACTTCGTTGAGCTCGGCGGCGCGGCTCGCGTCGGCGTGCGGCCCGAGAAACGTGTCGTGGCCAATGAACTCGACGCACAGTTCGGTGTGCGCCAAACGCCGCTCCGCGAGCTGAACCTTGACCGAGTCCACCACCGCGTGCGCCTTCGCCAGCGCGTCGGGCCAGCAAAAGCCGATCACGGCATGGCCCATCCAGCCGTCCTCAAAGCCCGCCACGATCTTCAGCGTCGGCGGTGCAGGCCGGCCGCGCGCGCCGCTCACCCCGACACGATCAGGGCCCCGCTCGACCAGACGCATCTCGCCCATGTCGAGCACCACGTCGGGTGAAAAATAGGCATGCGGGTTGTGCACCTCGTAGAGCAGTTGCTGGCGCAAGGTGTGGAAGTTGACCCGCCCGCCCGTGCCGCTGGCCTTGGTCACGATGGCGCTGCCGTCTTCGCTCACCTCAGCGATCGGGTAGCCGATGTGGGTGAGGTCCGGCACGGCCTGCCAGGCACGCGCCGAGCCGAAATTGCCGCCCGACCCCTGGCCGGAACATTCCATCAGGTGGCCGATCGCCAGGCCCTGGGCGAGCCGGTTCCAGCCCGCCGCATCGGCGGGCTGCAGCGACCAGCCGAACTCGTGCACGAGGGGTGCCAGGAACAGCGCCGCGTCGGCGACACGGCCGGTCAGCACGATGTCGGCGCCGCGTTCCAGCGCGCGCACGATCGGCGCCGCGCCGAGGTAGGCATTCGCGAACACGAGCCGTTCGCGCACCTCGGCAATGTCGTTGCCGTTGTCGAGGTGGGCAAGGGATTCGCCGGCGTCGCGCAATTCATCGAGGCGCTCCAGCACCGAGTCGCCGGTGACGACAGCGATGCGCGCCTGCCAGCCTTTGGCCTTGAAAGCGGCCTGCAACGCCGACGCGGCACCGCGCGGGTTCAACCCCCCGGCGTTCAGGATGAACTTCACCCCACGCGCTGCGGCCCCGGGCCACAGCGCGCCGAGCATCGGCACCAGGTCGCGCGTGAAGCCGGCGGTGCTGTCGCGCGCCTGGTCCTTGCGGAGGATGGCCAGCGTCAGCTCGGCCAGATGGTCAGAGCACACATAGTTCGCGCCACCGCGTTCGATGGCGGCGCGCACCGGTTCCCAGGAGTCGCCGTAGAACCCCAGACCTGAGGCCAGCCGAATCGTCTTCATACGGGGTTTCCACACTGCCTAGAATCGCGCCCTTCGGGCACATTCGGCGCGAAGCATCGGCTTCGCTTGAGACATTGAGAATAGCCTGGGCGGTCCCAGGCTCGCATCAGGGTTTGCGGCACGGCACTACACACTCGAGGCGGCGTTTCTTGCAAGTCCTGCAAATCATCATCAGCGGTATCGCGCAAGGCTGCATCTACGGCCTGATCGCGCTGGGCTTCGTGCTCATCTACAAGGCCACTGAAACCGTCAGCTTCGCCCAAGGCGAACTGATGATGCTCGGGGCTTTCGTCGGCCTGGGCGCAATGACGCTGCTGGGTTTCCCGTTCTGGTTGGCGGTGATTGCCGCGATGGTCGCGATGGCGGGCTTTGGCGTTCTCGTCGAACGCGCGGTGATCCGGCCCATCCTCGGGCAGCCGGCTTTTTCGATCGTGATGCTGACGATCGGCATCGGCTACGTGGCGCGCGGCGCGATCACGATGGTGCCGGCGATCGGCACCGAAACCCACACGCTGCCGGTGCCCTACAAGGACCAGATCTGGAACCTCGGCGGCCTGGTGCTGAACGTCGAGCAGATGGTGATCATCGCGGCCACGGTGGTGCTGAGCGGCGCGCTCTACGCGGTCTTCAAGTACAGCAAGGTGGGCGTCGCGATGCAGGCGGCCTCGCAGAACCAGATCGCCGCGTACTACAT
>JANNKS010000207.1:0-24033 GCA_031396425.1 Rhizobacter sp.
GCGCGGCCGGCCGCGACATCCCCTTGCTCACCATCGGCCGCAACCCCGGCAACAGGCGCCCGGCGGTGTGGATCGACGGCAATATGCACGCCAGCGAGGTCTGCGGCTCCAGCGTCGCGCTGGCCATCGCCGAGGACATCCTCGCCATCCACCAGGGCGCCAATGAGGCCGGCGGCAAGCCCCTGCCCGCGCACATGGCGCAGGCC
This sequence comes from Rhizobacter sp., assembly GCA_031396425.1. Lineage (GTDB taxonomy): Bacteria > Pseudomonadota > Gammaproteobacteria > Burkholderiales > Burkholderiaceae_C > JAEMQF01. Next base: position 207 of record JANNKS010000207.1, read on the forward strand.
CTGCGCGAGACGCTGTTCTACGTCGTGCCGCGCATCTCGCCCGACGGTGCCGAAGAGGTGTTGAAGCGCGGCCGCTACGTGCGCTCGAGCCCGGTGGACGACCGCGTCAACCGCGGCCACGCGCGCTGGGAAGCCGACGACATCGACGGCGACGGCCGCGCCGGCACGATGCGCCGGCTCGACCCCGAAGGCGAACTGGTCGAACTGCGCGGCGATGACGGGCAGCCGCTGGTGCCAGCGGTGATGGTGGCGCGCATGCCCGAGGACGAGGGCCCGTTCTACAAGCTCTACCCCGAGGGGCGCATCGTCAACTACGACGGCCGCACCATCCCCGACCCCTACTTCCTGTCGGACAACCTCTACGACTTCAACCGCAACTTCCCCTATGAATGGGCCCCCGAGCCGAAGCAGGTCGGCGCCGGCCACTACCCCGGCAGCGCGCCGGAAACACGCGCCGTGATGGACTTCGCCACCGCGCACCCGAACATCATGGTGTGGCTGAACCTGCACACCTTCGGCGGCGTGCTGATCCGCCCGCTGGGCGACAAGCCCGACGCCAAGATGGACGTCGGCGACCTGGCCATCTTCGAACAGGTCGAGGCGTGGATGACCGAGCACACCGGCTACCCCACCGTGAGCGGCTTCCACGAATTCCTGTACGAACCCGAGAAGCCCATTCACGGCGACCTGTCCGACTACGCCTACCACCAGCGCGGCGCGCTCGCCTACGTGGTCGAGCTGTGGGACCTGTTCAAGCAGCTCGGCATCGAGCGCAAGAAGCCTTTCGTCGACCACTATTCGAAGTTCGCGCGCAAGGACATGCGCGCGCTCGCCGAGTTCGACCGCCAGCACAACGCCGGGCGCATGTTCGGCGCGTGGAAAAAGGTCACGCACCCGCAGCTCGGCGCGGTGGAAGTGAACGGCTTCGACCCGCGCGTGGGCATCTGGAACCCGCCCTACGAGCGCCTGGCCGACACTTGCCACACGCAGAGCGCCGCGTTCCTGCGGGTCGCCGCGCTGGCGCCGCGTATCAGTGTGCAGGTGGTCGAGCAGGAGCGGGCCGAGGGCCACACGCGCATTCACATCCGGGTCGCGAACCACGGCTACCTGGCCAGCCACGGATTGCCATCGGCGAAGGCGCTGCCGCATTCCGAGCGGCTGCGCCTGACCGCGCGGGGCGAAGGCGTGACGCTGCTCGCCCCGGCCGAAGCGATCGTCGAGGTCGGGCACCTCGACGGCTGGGGTGGTGGCCTGTACGGCGGTCCGAGCGTGTTCTCACCCTGGACGCGCGGCAACGGCCACGAACGCTTCGTGACCCTGGTCACCACCGGCACGGGCAAGGTGCACGTTGAAGTGGGCAGCTGCCGGGTTGGTCAGCAGACCCTGGTGGTCGACGTTGCCTGAACGGCGTGCATCACGCTGTCAGTCATCGACCGTGACGGCGCAGTCGCAAAACCCGCTGCCACATCCCCGGCGGTTTCAGATCACCGCACCGCGTTCATTCCACCAACGCCGGCGCCGCCCGCGCGCGTCGCCGTGAGTTAACCTCGCAGACCCTTGCTAGCCCACCCGGGAGCGCTTATGACCACCGACCTTGGAACGCGCCTCTTCATCTCCCGCAAGGACCTGCACCAAGTGCAGTTCGGGCCTGACCCTGACGCCGAACGACCTTTGGCGCCGGGCCAGGCCCGGTTGGCGCTGGACCAGTTCGCGTTGACGGCCAACAACATCACCTACGCCGCGTTCGGCGAGGCGATGAAATACTGGCAGTTCTTTCCCGCGCCCGACCCGGCCCGGGGCTGCCTGCCGGTGTGGGGCTTTGCGGTGGTGAGCGAATCGCGCGCTGAGGGCGTGGCGGTCGGGCAGCGGGTTTACGGCTACTACCCGGCCGGCACGCACCTGGTGGTCACGCCGGGGCAGTTAGACGCGGCCGGCTTCGTCGACATGGCCGCGCACCGACAGGAACTCGCTGCCGAGTACCAGAATTATGTGTTCTGCGAGCACGACCCCGCATGGCAGGCGCGCCTGGAAGGGTTGCAGGCGGTGCTCAAGCCGCTGTTCATCACATCGTTCCTGCTGGACGATTTCTTCGCCGAGAACCAGTTCTTCGGCGCGCGCCAGTTGCTGTTGTCCAGTGCGTCGAGCAAGACCGCCTACGGCACGGCGTTCTGCCTGGCGCAACGCCGCGGCACGCCGGGCGCGCCGAAGGTGGTGGGCCTGACCTCCAGCGCCAACCTCGCCTTCACGCGGGGCCTTGGGGTTTATGACGAGGTGCGCCTCTACGACGAGGTCAGCCAGCTCGACCGCAGCGTGCCCAGTGTCTACGTCGACTTTTCCGGCAATGCCGCGCTGCGCCGCAGCGTGCACGAGCACTGGGGCGAAGCGCTGAAGCACAGCAGCTCGATCGGCGGCACCCACTGGAAGGCGCTGGGCCGCGGCGCCGGGTTGCCGGGGCCGCGGCCAACGCTGTTCTTCGCGCCCGCCCAGGCCAAGAAGCGCAGCGCGCCACCGCCCGAAGGCTGGGGCCGCGCCGGGCTGGAGCAGCGCATCGCTGCCGCCTGGAGCAGCTTTGTGGCGCGCGTGGAACGCGACGACGACCCGTGGGTGAAACTCGTGCACGGCAGCGGCACCGGTGCGACCGAGGCGGCCTACCGCGCCCTGCTCGACGGCCGTGCCGACCCCCGCGAAGGGCAGCTGCTGAGCCTGCGGGCCTGAACGGTCGAAGCGCTGAGCAGCCCGGCCGACGCAACGCATCCCGATAATGCGACGTCTGATGGCCGCCGCGGCGCGCTTCAGCCCCGCCAACATCGAGGACGACACGCCATGGGCGCGCAATGGAAAGCCAAACACAAGGACCTGGCCGCGAACGCCCGGGGCCGGCTGTTCGGCAAGCTGGCGAAAGACATCATGATCGCGGCGCGCCACGGCGCCGACCCGGCAGCGAACGCGCGCCTGCGGCTGGTGGTCGAGCAGGCGCGCAAGGTATCGATGCCCAAGGAGACGCTTGAGCGGGCGATCAAGAAGGGCGCCGGCCTGACCGGCGAGGCGGTGCACTTCGAACATGCGGTCTACGAGGGTTTTGCGCCGCACCGCGTGCCGGTGATAGTGGAATGCCTGACCGACAACGTGAACCGCGCGGCCTCGGAAATGCGCGTGCTGTTCTGCAAGGGCCAGCTCGGCAGCGCCGGTTCAGTGGCGTGGGACTTCGACCATGTCGGCCTGATCGAAGCCGAACCCGTGGTGGCAGGGGCGGATGCGGAAGCCGCCGCGATCGAAGCCGGCGCGCAGGACTTCGAAGCGGTAGCCGACGGCGTCGCGACCTTCCTGACCGACCCGGCCGACCTGGACAGGGTGAGCCGCGCGCTGCCGGCGCAGGGTTTCACGGTGACGTCCGCCAAACTCGGGTACAAACCCAAGAACCCGATCGCTGCGGCCAGCCTGAGCGCCGAACAGCTCGACGAGGTGGAAAGTTTCCTCGCGGCGCTGGACGCGAATGAAGACGTGCAGAACGTGTTCGCCGGCCTGCAGGCTTGACGAACACCGATCGAGGAGCGAACAAGCCATGACCGACACCACCTCCGAAACCATCACCGAAACCGCTGCGCCCCCGCCGCTGCCAGACCGGCTGTCGGTCGACCCGCGCAGCCCGTTTCACGTTGCCGCCGTGTTCGAGCGCGAGGTCGGCATCCGCTTCAACGCCAAGGAACGCTTCGACGTGCAGGAGTATTGCCTCAGCGAGGGCTGGATCAAGGTGCCCGCGGGCAAGGCGCTGGACCGCCGCGGCCAGCCGCTGCTGATCAAGCTGAAGGGCGCAGTCGAGGCGTTCTACCGCTGAGCGGGCGGCTTGCCGCTGTAGCGAACCCACCAGCGCATTCGAGTCCAGGTTTCGGTGGAGGCCCCAATGACGATCGCCATCCAGCCCGTCGATCCCGAGAACCTGCCGTTCTTCGCCGGCGCGGTGTCCGGCATCGACCTGACGCACCGCCTCAACGACACCGAGCTCGCCGCCATCCACGCCGGCATGGACCAGTTCGGCGTGCTGGTGTTTCACGACCAGCCACTCGACGATGTGAGCCAGGTCGCCTTCAGCCGCCAGCTCGGGCCGCTCGAACAGGCCACCGGCGACATCATGGCGCCGCAGGACCGGCGCGTCAGCATCGATCTGAACGACATCTCCAACCTCGACAAGAACGGCGAGCTGCTGCCGCGCGACGACCGCCGCCGCCTTTTCGGCCTGGGCAACCTGCTGTGGCATTCCGACAGCTCGTTCAAGGAGGTGCCGGCCAAATATTCGCTGCTGTCGGCGCGCAAGATTCCACCCGCCGGCGGCAACACCGAATTCGCCGACATGCGCGCGGCCTACGATGCGCTCGACGTCGCGACAAAGCTTGAAGTGCGCGACCTCATCTGCGCGCACAGCCAGGTTTTTTCGCGCGGCATCCTGGGCCTCGACGATTTCACGCCCGAAGAGCGCCAGAAGTGGGCGCCGGTGCGGCAACGGCTGGTGCGGCGCCACCCCAGCACGGGCCGCCTGTCGCTCTACCTGTCCAGCCACGCCGGCGCGATCGAAGGCATGCCGGTTCCGGAGGCACGGTCGTTCCTGCGCGACCTGACCGAACATGCGACGCAGCGCCAGTTCGTCTACGCGCATGTCTGGGCACCCTGGGACCTGGTGATGTGGGACAACCGCGTCACGATGCACCGCGCGCGCCGCTACGACCCCTCGCAGGTGCGCGACCTGCGTCGCACCACGCTGACCAACGAAGTGTCGAGTCTGGATCAGGCACCCTGAGGTCGGACGACCGTTCGGCGCCATGCCATCGGCAGTTCGCCGCGCCAAGCCACCTGAAAGAGCATCGTCCCGTGAGCTTCAAATCCCTCGTCGACGCCCTGCGTGCGGTGCAGAACAGGTTCGATCCCGACAGTGCCCGGAGGCAGCACGCCTGCCTCGAGCAGCTCGCGCGACTGGGCTTCCCACTCAGCGAGGTGACGGCGCGGTACCACGACAGCCTGCTTTTCCTCGCGGCGCACCCACAGAGCCGCGAGCTTGAACGCCGCGTTGCCGGTGAACTTGCGCGCCTGGAACGCTTCCTCAAGGCTCGCCGTCACGCGCGCCCCATCGCCGCGTGGGCAGACCTGGGCATGGCGTACGTCGACATCGTCACGCGCTTCTCGCACGACGCCACGCGGTGGATGCTGGGGCACCCGCACGCCAGCGTGGTGCTGGACAGCTTCGACCAGCCCAAGGCCGAGCTCATTCACATCCTCAAGCTCACCCTGCCCTCGGTGGAACGCAGCGAGACCACCGCGGACTGCGGCAATCACGAGCTGATGGACGCACTCCAGGTGCCTCCCGCACGTCGCCTGCCCTTCCTGGTCCAGGAGCTGTCGCGCCATGACGGCGACCCGCTGCTGAAGGACCACCTCTACGACTCGCTCGACGTGTTCCTGCGCATCCGCGCCACGCACGGCCGGTTCAGCAAGGCGCGCAACCGGCTGACCATGCCCCGGGGCACGGTGCACCAGAAAGACATCGTCAAGAAGTTCGACGTCGCCGGCCTCATCAACACGCCGCTTCCAGCGCCGCGCGCGATGACCCCGGCCGAGCGCAACGAAGCGATCCTGGTGTTGAAGAACACGATGGCGCTGACCGTGCGCGAGACCGATCCGTGCACCTACCTCGAGCCCGGCTCGCTGCGCATCGTCGACCTGGAGCGAGGCCTGGCCTGCGCCGTCTTCGGCATGACGCCCGATCGCCAGCTGCCGCTCGAGTCCTATGTCGGCTTCACACTGTTCAAGAACGGCCTGCCCGTGGCCTACGGCGGCGCGTGGATCTTCGGTCCCCGGGCGGCCTTCGGCATGAACATCTTCGAGCCTTTTCGAGGCGGCGAGAGCGGCACCATGATGGCGCAGGTGCTGCGCACCTATCGACAGACCTTCCAGGTCGACTACTTCGAGGTCGACGCCCACCAGTTCGGCCTCGACAACGCCGACGGCATCGCCTCCGGGGCCTACTGGTTCTACCACCGCCACGGCTTTCGCTCCATCGACGCCGCGCTGGACGCCCTGGCCGCGCGCGAGAAGACCAGGATCGAGCGTCGCCCCGGCTATCGCTCCTCCGAGAAGACGCTGCTCAAGCTCACGGGCAGCAACGTTGCGCTGAACTTCGGCCGGCGCGTTCCCATGCACATCTTCGACATCACGACCGCGGTGACCCGGATGACCGCCCAGCGCTTCGACAGCAACCGCCTGGCGATGGAGCGCGAGTCGGTGGCGGCCTTCATCAAGGGCGCCGGGTGGACGCAGCCGCCCACGGTCGATGAGCAGCGCGCGCTGCGCGAATGGGCCGCTGCCGCCGCCGCGATCGGTGTCAAGACCGCGCGGGAGTACGAGTTGCTGGCCGCGTGCGTGCGCGCCAAACCGAGCGATGTGCTGGCCTATCAAGACGCGGTTTGGGCGTGGCAGCGCGAAACGGGGCGTGCCGGTTCAGTGAGCCTGCGACGCCCAGTCGACGCCGACCCGAAACGTCTGATAGAGCCGCGCGTTGGCCACCGATGACCCGTGGTGCCGTGACGCCGAGTGGAAGACACCCGAGGGGTACGCCACCATGCGGTTGGGCTTGTAGCCGATGAGGTCGAGTTCGATCCAGCGCGCGTGGATGCGCGCGTCGCGTTCAAGCACCTTCAGCAAGTCGGCGTAGCGCAACCCCAGTCGACGCGCATCGGCAGGTCTTGGCGCATCGGCCAGGCCGGTTCGGCGGTGCTGCCACAGCGAGGTGCCGCAGTCCGGCGGCAGCCCTGGCGTCAGGTAGATGACCACCGTCACATCGTCGATCGGATGGTCGACGTGGATGCCGGGCTTCTCCTTCAGCCGGCCCTGGGCCGCCCCGATGTAGAAGACGCCGTTTTCGTCGGCCGGGTCGGTGTCCCAGCGCGTGATCCTGAGTCCGAGCAGCCGCTCGAGCTTCTTCCTGACGCCGGGCTCGTGATAGACGGTGCTGCTGCGCAGGCCGGTGGCGACGTCGTGTTCGATGTACGTCGACGCCTTGGCGGCGCGATAGACCGTCTCGGGATCGTCGTAAAAGTCGTCGCGAATGCAAACGAAGCGTTGGTATGGGGTCTTGCTCATGGTGCAAGGCGCACTGACGAAAAGACAGCGCGTCTTCGCGTCGCGCCACTGGAGATGATGGTGCCCGACATTGGAGCACGCCGCTACGGGCCGGGCTGCCGACACGGGCCGGGCTGCAGACGTTCGACCAGAATGGTCGGGCGATGGACGAGTGTGTCGTTCACGCCCCTTCGACAATCGTCTTCACCCGGCTCTGCAACCCGGGAACGACCTCGGCCGCGAACCACGGGTTCGCCTTCAGCCAGAGGTTGTTGCGCGGGCTGGGGTGCGGCAAGGGCAACACCGCGGGCCAGTGCCGGCGCCAGGCCTTGACGGTCCCGGTGAGGTTCGCACCCGCACATTCAGGCAGATGCCAGGCCATCGCGTACTGGCCGATCACCAGCGTCAACTCGATGTTCGGCAGCGCCGCAAGCAGGCGCGCGCGCCACTGCGGCGCGCATTCGCGCCGGGGTGGCAGGTCACCCGACGTTCCGGTGCCGGGGTAGCAAAAGCCCATCGGCAGGATCGCCACCGTTTCGGGGTTGTAGAAGACGTCGCGGCTCACCCCCATCCATTCGCGCAGCCGCTCGCCGCTCGCGTCGGCGAATGGCACGCCGCTGTCGTGCACCTTGCGCCCCGGTGCCTGCCCGGCGATCAGGATGCGCGCCGCCGCATGCACCTGCAGCACCGGGCGCGGCCCCGCGGGGAGGTGCGCGGCGCAGATCGTGCAGGCGCGCACTTCGTTGAGCAGCAACAGCGTTCGATGCATCGCGCGCCAGGTGGTGCGAACCTCAGCCCTTGACGCCGAAACGTGCCGCCGACCTGGCCTTGGCGCGCGCCAGCTCGACGTCGCGATCACGCGGTTCCGCGGTCGTGACCAGGGCATCGATCAGCGTTCGCGCCGCCACGGCGACGTGTTCCACGGCGCGGTCGAACGCTTCAGCGTTGTTTTTCGAGGGCACGTTGAAGCCACTGAGCTTCCTGACGAACTGCAACGACGCGTCGCGAATCTCCAGCTCGGTCGCCGGCGGCTCGAAATTGAACAGCGTCTTGATGTTCCTGCACATGGCGTCGCGTCCCCAGGTTGACCGGCCCGGCTGATGCTACTTCGCCACCTCGTGGGTGGCTTCGGAACCCTCGGCGGAAACCTCCAGCATCCCGTCCAGCCATGCCCGGTATTGATTGCGCAACAGCGCCTCGTCGATGCCGCTCACGTCGCGCGGCAGGGCTTCGGCGTCGACTGGCGCGTCGCGGTGCAGGCTGACCCACGGGTTGCCCCGCGCCGCCAGGCCGCGCTGCACCGATTCGAACAGGTGCAGGTCGTCGGCAGCGACGATCGACGTGGGTGAGAACACGCTGCGGTTGTAGGTCAGCGCGCTTTCCAGCAGTTGCGGCGGTGCACCCACGGGCTCGAACGCCCAGGCTTCGATCAGCGTGCGGTCCACGGCCAGCGGGCGAATCACGCGCAGCACCTGCGGCGAGCCTTTGAGCGCGATCGCCGGGTAGAACACCACGTTTTGCGGCGTGAAAGCCAGCACCTGCTGTGCACGTGCTTCGCCGTGCGCCGCGTGCAACTGTTCGGCATACCCCGGCAGCGCCGCCGCGCCGCTGGCCACGCCGGTGTGGATGCTGTACTGCGTGCCCAGGATGCTGTGGCCATGGGGCAGCACCCGGCCGCCCATGCGCTGGAAAAATTCATGCCCTGAGCCGAACGGCAACAACTGCTGGACCGCCAGCGGCGCGGCCGTACCGCCGGGCTGGGTGGCCCAGACCTGGCGCGCGGCATCGTTGGCCGACTGGTGCGCGCTGACCGGGTGCACCGCGTCGTTGATGTTCTCGAGGTAGATCTTCCAGTTGGCGCGCACCGCGGTGCGCAGCACGCCACCGGCCACGCGCAGCTCGCCTTGCGCCGAGCGGTCGGCGAGCAGGTCGAGTGCGCCGCGCAATTCCCCGGCCCAGGTCTCGAACGAGACCCCGGCGGGCTTGCCGCGCGCAAACACGAAGCCGCGGTGCACCGCCACTTCGCCGTACGCAGACAGCCCCTTTGCCGCCGGCGCAGCTTCGAAGCAAGGGTTCTGATAGCCGTCGCGCAACGGAATGCCGAGCAGGCTGCCGTCGAGCCGGTAGCTCCAGCTGTGGTAGGGGCAGCGCAGCGTGCGGCCCATGTGGCCGTGCGGCTCGACGGTGAGCATCGAGCCCTTGTGGGCACAGCGGTTCAGCAGCACGCTCACCCCACCGTCGGCTTGCCGCACCATCAGCACCGGCTGCGCGCCGAGCTGCGCGGTGACGAAGTCCCCCGCGCCGGGCACCTGGCTGGTGTGGCCCACATAGAGCCAGCTGCGCGCCCACAGGCGCTGCATCTCGAGCGCGAACAGTTCAGCGTCGAGGTACAGGTCGCGGTGCACCTGGTGCGGCTGCACCAGGGCCCGGAGCGCAGCGTCGTGCCAGCGGCTGGATGCCGTGCGGCTCACGTCTTGGTGTCACCGCCGGTCGGCTCGGCGATGAAACGGCAGTCGGCATGGCCCTGCGCTGCGCAGCTCATCTCCTGTACGCTCACGCCCGGCCAGCCCAGCGCCCCGGCCAGCGCGGCGAGCAGGCCGCGAATCGGCGCACAGACCACCGGTGAATCGGGGTCGCGCAACGGGTCGGGGCGCGGTTCCTTACGGGTATCCGACGCCAGCCACCCGGCAGCGAAGGGGCTGTGCTGCACCAGCACCTGCAGGGCCTCGCCGCGCTTTCGCACCGTCCACAGGCCCCAGCCCAGGTCGGCAGCCGCGCTGACGGTGGCGTCGATCAGTGCCTGGGCATCACCGGGTGCCTCAGCGGCGTAGGCGCGCAGGCTGTCGCCGCCGAACCGCAGGGTCGACTGCGCGAGCGCCTCGAACATGGTTTCGCGCGCGGCCGGGTCGAGCGTGCGCAATGCGCCCATCAGGTTGTCGGGTCGCAGCAGCATGTAGCGGCGCGGCCCGTCGTGCAGAGCGCCGCGCGTGGCGTCGTAGTGCAAGCGTTCGCGCAGGCGCGGGGGCGAGGGGTTCGTCATGGCCTGACCTTCGTTTTCGGGCGGCGCCGGGGGCCCTACCTGCCCAGCAGCACGGTGGGCAGCCAGGTCGCCAAGCCGGGCAGCAACAGCACCAACCCGATCATCAACACCCCCATCATCACATAGGGCGTGACGGCAGCGAAGATTTCGCTTGTGGGAATCGACTTCGGCGCCACGCTGCGCATCGTGAACAGCAACATGCCGAACGGTGGCGTGAGCAGGCCAAGCTGCATGCAGATCAGGTAGACCACGCCGAACCAGAGCGGGTCCCACTTGAAGAACTGCACCAGCGGCATGAAGAACGGCAGCGTGATCAGCATCATGCTGACCTGGTCGACGAAGCAGCCCAGGAACAGCAGCATCGCGATCATTCCCGCCATCACCGCCCACGCCGGCAGGCCGGCGCCCTGCACCAGCGCGACCATGCCGTTGGTGGCGCCCGAGAACGACAGGATCTGCGAAAACGTCGTCGCGCCGATGATGATGAACAGAATGATGCCGGTGATCGCGGCCGTGCCGCTGAGTGCCTGCGCCATTGCCTTCCAGGTGAGGCTGCTGTACAGCAGGCAGACGAGCACCGTCGCCAGCACACCGAGCGCAGCCGATTCGGTGGGCGTGGCCCAGCCGGCCGCCATCGCGACGATGACGAGTATGAAGATCAGCACCAGCGGCGTGACGTTGACCAGCAGCGGCCCCCAGCGCGCCCAGCCATGCGCCTCTTCGCGCTCGAAAGCCGGCGCGTGTTCCGGGTGGCGCAGGGCGCTGGTGATGATCCAGACCAGGAACATCGTGGCGAGCAACATGCCCGGCACGACGCCGGCGATCAGCAGGCCTGAAATGGAGATGCCCGCCAGGCTGCCGAGCAGCACCGTCAGCGCCGACGGCGGAATCAGCATGTCCACGCCGCCGATTGCCATGATCGGCCCCATCGCCAGGCGCGGGTGGTAGCCGCGCCTGAGCATCTCGGGCAGCAGCAGGCCGCCGAGCAACGCCGTGGTGGCGATCGTCGAGCCCGAGATCGCCGAAAACACCGTGCCGGCGACGATGGCCACCACGCTCAGCCGCCCGGGCACGCGCGAAATAGCCCGGTCGAAACTGTCGATCGCCTTCATCGCCAGGCCGGTGTGGAACAACACCTCGCCCATCAGGATGAAAAACGGAATCGGCGTGAGCGAGAAGTTCGTCACCGACGCGACGCCGTTGCGAACCACCTGCATCAGGCCGGCCTCCCCGCCGAGGTAGACCACCGCGCCGACCAGGTTGATGGCAAGGAACGCAAAGCCCGCCGGCAGCCCCACCAGCAGCAGGAACGTCAGCAGCCCGAACAACAGCAGCAGGCTTTGCCACCACGTCATGCGGCGGGCCCGCCCTGGCCTGGTCCCACCTGTTCAGCCAAGCCCGCAGGCCACAGCACACGCCGGCCGCATTCGAGTGCAAGCAGGCCGAAGCCGACGGGCACCGGCACGAACAGCCACCATTCCGGAAACACCAGCGCCTTGAGCACGATGCTGCCGGCGGCGCGGCTGTCGAGCAGCATGCGGATCGAATACCACACCATCAGCAGGCTCACCACCAGGCCCAGTGCCGACGAGAACCGGTCGACCCGGCGCTGCGCGGCGGGTGACAGCACCATGCCCAGCAGGTCGAGCCGCACGTGCGCGTTGCGCCACATCAGCCACGGCGCGGCCGCAAGCGTGGCGATGGGCAGCGCATATTCGGTGACTTCGTTGATCCACACCACCGAACGAAAGCCGAGGTTGCGGCCAATGACATCGAAGCAGACCATGACCGTGATCAGCCCCAACACCGCAGCGGCGAGGCCGCCACAGGTGCGCATCAGGGTGGCGTACACGATGCTCGTCTGCTCGCGGTCAACACGCCGGCGTCATCCCGGCGCATGCCAGGATCCACGGGTTGGCAACCGCGCCTCGGCCAGCAGTGGATCCCGGCGTTCGCCGGGATGACTCGAACTTTGGGGCAACGCCAATCCGCAGACAACGCCGACTTGGAAGTGACGTCAAATCGTGTCTCATCAAGGCGCCATCAACTGGCGCAGCTTCGCCCCGTGCTGCGGGCTGGTGGCGAGCACGCCGGCCCAGCCCGACTCCTGCGACAAGGTGATCATGCGTTTGGCTTCCGCCGCGTCGAGCTTGATCACCTGGATGCCTGCGTCAGCCTGGCGCTTGAGGTCCACCGGCGCGTCTTTCGCCGCCATGTCGACGTTCAGGCTTTCCAGCCAGACCGCCTGCTTGTTGAGGAAATCGCGCTGCGCCGGCGTCAACGCGTTCCACGACTTGGCGCTGAAGATCACGCCCAGTTCGATGTTGTAGAAGCCCGGGTCGACGCGGAACTTGGTTTTCTCGTGCCAGCCCAGGTCGAAGATGCCCAGCAACGGCCAGCCGTAACCGTCGACGACTCCGCGGTCCAGCGCCGTGAACACCTCGCCGGGCGGGATCTGCATCACCGACGCGCCGAGCTTGGTGAAGAACTCGCGGTAGATCGGCGCGATGCGGATCTTCAGACCCGACAGGTCGGCCTTGTCGATCTTCTTGTTCAGGTAGATGTGGTAAGGCACACCGTCGCCAGTGCGGGCGTAGTAGTACAGGCCCTTTTCCATCATCAGCGAGTTCAGGTAGTCGACCGTGCCTGATCGGCGCATCTCGGCCCAGGGCACGGTGGCGTAGTTCAGCGCCAGGCTCTCGGGGGACACGCCGGCGACGAACGACGTGGTGGTGTTCGACAGGTCGACGACGCCGTTGCGCAAGGCCGCGCCCTGCTCCATCGTCGGAATCGCCTTCGGTCCGCCGAGGTAGCTGATCTGCACCACGCCCTTGCCTTCTTCGTTGACCTTCTTCACGAAGCGCTCGAAGTTGCGCGCGTAGTACGTGCCTTCCTGGAACGCGTTGACGGCTTTCAGCGTCACTTCCTGCGCGGCCAGCGGGCCGACGGTGAGCGTGGTCAGCGCGAGCGCGAGCGCGCTGATGAGGCCGGATCGGCGTGGGTAGTGCTTCATTCAGTGTCTCCTGGTCAGGGTGCGAATCAGTCGATCGTATCGTCGCACGCGGGGCGCCACAGGCCGGCGTGTTTGAGCATGCCCAGTGTGCGCGACAGAACGTCGCGGCGGTAGGCGGGAATATCCCGGCCCTCGTAGTTGTAAAACCCGCTGCCGGACTTCAGGCCCAGGTGGCCCGCGGCCATCTTCTGGTCGAGGATCGCCGGCGCCTGATAGCGTGCCGCGTCGATCGACGCTGACATCTCGCGGCTGGCATGGTGCAGGATGTCGGCGCCGCCGAAGTCGATGAATTCGACCACGCCGATCGCGGCGAACCGCAGGCCCAGGCCGTACCGCGTCGCCTTGTCGATTTCTTCGGCGGTCGCAGCACCTTCCTCGATCATGCGTGCCGCTTCGTTCATGATCAACGCCTGCAGGCGCGGCACGATGTAGCCGGGTGCATCGCTGCACACCACCGGCAGCTTGCCGATGCCTTCCATCAACGCCTTTGCGCGCGCCAGCACTTGGGGCGCAGTGCCGGCGTGGGTGCTGAGTTCGACCACGGGAATGAGGTAGGCCGGGTTGAGCCAGTGAATGTTGAGAAAGCGCTCAGGGCCTTGCACGAGCCGTGCCAGCTGGCCCACGCCCATGCTGCTGGTGGTGGACGTGATGATGGCGTCTGCGGAGCACCAGGTCGAGAGCTTGGCGAACGCGTCGCGCTTTGCGTCCAGCGTTTCGGGCACGCCTTCGAACACGAGTTCTGCGCGCGCCAGCGCCGCTCGCGCGCCCTCGATGTCGACATAGTCGACGCGCGCTGCGATGCTGTCCACCTGCGCCGCCGTGATCGCCCCGAGTTGCGCCAGGCCGTTCAGGCTCTGCACGATTTCGGCCTGCGCCTCGGCCTTCAGGCGCGCCCAATCGGCCGCCGGTCGGGGTTTCAGATCAATCAACGCGACGCGATGCCCGGCATAGGCGAACGCGATTGCGATGCCCCGGCCCATGCGGCCCGCACCCACCGCAGCGAAACGTGCCACGCGCTACTCCCCGTCGTGCAGCAGGCGCTGCAATTCGGCGCGGCTCAGGCCCGCCAGACCCAGCGATTCGAAGCAACGTTCGCCGCGCCGCAGGTCGCGGCCGAGAAAACCGCCGACGATGGCGAGCAGCCCCTGAGCAATCGGCGCGTCGACCTTGGCCCAGCGCGCCACCGAGGCGAGGAATGCCAGGCCGAGTTCGGTGTCTTCGCTGATGTAGCGGTGCGTGTGCAGATCGATGTGTTCGCGCCAGTCGCCGCTTTTTTGCAGCTTCTTGTGCGCGTCGCCGTACATCCACTGGTCATTGTTGTAGTGGTCGGCGAGCGGATAGTGCGGCGCGCCGTAGCCCAGCGCTTCACGCAAGGCGATGCGCTCACTATCGAGGCTGTCGGTCACCGCGCGCACCGCGGGCTGCGTGCCTTCGCTGTGGATGTCCCACGTCTCGAAATGCTGCAGCGGCGCGGCATTCATCACCATCAGCGGCGGGTGGATGATCGGGCCGGCGTTCATCAAGGCGCCTGACAACGCATCCCCGCAAGCGTGCACGCTGGGGTAGGCTTCGCGAATCACAGCGATGGCGCGGGCGCTGTGGCGCGCCGGGTACACGCCGGTGGGCAGATGGACGGCGCGGGCCGTCACGTTGACTTCGCGCGCGCCGTGTTTGCGTGCCAGGTACGGCAGCGTGCCGGTTTCGGCCCAGGCCACATCGGCGCGCTGGCCGGTGGCCCGCACCCAGCGCGACATGATGAACGAGCCGAAGCTGCCAGGCGGCAGGAACACCACCTGCCCATCGACCAGGTGCGGCGCCATCGCGCGCGCAATGTCGGCCTGCGCCGTCGCCGGCGCCGGAATCAGCACCAGTTCGGCGCCACTCAATGCCTCCCCGATGTCGGGCGTGGCCAATGCGATGCGCACGTCGCGCTGGCCCGCGCTGTCTTTCAGCGTGATGCTGCGGGCGTCGACCACCGCCTGCAGCGCGGCAGCGTCGCGCCGCCACAGGCGCACGTCGTGGCCGGCTTCCGACAGGTCGGCGGCGGCGGCGTAACAGCCGTGGCCTCCGCCCAGGATGGCAATCTTCATGACGTGATTCTCCTCGCGCCGCGCGGCTCAGGCGACGCCGAAAAACCCGTGGAACAGACGTTCCGGGTCGTGGCGGTGACGCACGTCGGCCAGCCGGTTCCAGGCCTTCGTCGAAAAACAGTCGCGCGCCCGGTGCGGCGCAGCCTCGATGTCGATTTCGTTGATGTAGTGGCCGCTTGCAAAGGGCTGCAACGCGGTCGACGCTTCGCGCAGCCATGCGACATTGGCTTCATCACCGTCCGCGCCGACCCAGGCTGCGTACAAGCCGACGAACGTGCGGTCGATGCGCGAACACGCGGCGGCGGCCGGCAGCATGCGGCTCGACTTGAACGCGATCACGGCGTGCGTCAGCGGCGATGCCGCGCGCTGAATCTGTTCGACCGCAGCCGCCACTGCATCGGCGGTCTTGGACGTCCATGCCGTGTCGACCGCGTGGCCGCCGAGGCCAAAAACCGTCATCGGGTTGATGCCGTCGGTGAGCAGTTTCTCCAGGCTGGACGGTGCCGCCTCGGTCTTGGACACGGCCGCCGTGGCCAACTCGCTCGCCGCGAACGGCGCCAGGCTGGCGCGCGCTTCATCGGCGCTCGCGGCGAATGCATTCGGGAACACGGTCGCCGCCGGCTGACCGTCCATGCCACGCGCCAGCACCATCAGCGCTTCGACGGCCGGTCGCTGATCGCCCAGGGCCGCCTGTACCCACTCCGAAGCCTCAGCGGCGCGCGCCAGCGGCAACACATAGTGACTCGACAACACTTGAGGACGCGGCTGCAAGGCCAGCTGCAGTTTCGTCACGATGCCCGGGAAGCCCTGGCCCGCGCCGCGCAGCGCCCAATACAGATCGGCGTTGCGGCTGGCATTGACCGTCACCAGCTCGCCGCGCGCCGTCACCACGTCGGCGCCGCGAATGCTGAAGCATGCCATCGCGCCCCAGTGGTCGTGGTTCAGACCCAGGCCACCGCCGATCAGGTAACCCCCCAGCCCGACCTGCCCACAATGTGCGACCGGAAACGCCAGGCCGAGCGGAGCGGCGCGATCGATCAGCTGCGCGCCCCGCAGCGCGGGCTGCACGACCGCGCTGCGGTCGTCGCGGTTGGACGACGCGCGGTTCAGCAGCGACAGGTCGATCAGCAACCCCTGGTCGCGCATGAACGAGGCCCACACGCTGTGGCCGCCGGTGCGCACCGCCACCTTCAAGCCATTGCGACGCGCGAAGCGCACCGCTTCGATCACGTCGGTTTCGTTCGCCGCCTGCACGATCAGCGGCGGCCTGCGCGTGGGCTTGCGCTGCTGCCACACCATGCTTTCGCACCAGCCTGGCCAGGCGACTTCGCCTTTGGCCACCACAGTGCCGCGCATCAGTTTGCGCAACGAAGCGCTGGTGGCGGCCGTGACGCTTGCGGTCGCGGCTGACGCAGTTCCGGCCGTTCCGGCCAAACCGACAGCGCTGAGTTGGCGCAGGAAACTGCGCCGGTCGCCGGTGAGCGGAACGCCGAGTTGCAGGTCGGGATGGGAGGGTGCTGACATGGGATGGTGCGCGCGGTCTGTGTATGCGATCCGGGCCGGAGCGCTTCAGCCCGACCCGGCCCGCAGGAACAAGGGCAGTTGCCGGTCGGCATCGACACGCTGCCACACCAGTTCCAGCGCCATGCCGATGCGCAGTTGATCCGGCGTGGCGTCGATGACGTTGCTGACGAGGCGCAACATGCCCAGCGACGGGAAAGCGACGATCGCGATGTTGTACGGCACCGCGTGCTGCAGCGCCGCGCTGGCGGCATGGTGCACGACGGTGTAGCTGAACAGCTCGGCATCCGTCGACGCCAGTTCCCAGCGCGACTGCGCCGAGCGGCATGTGGGGCACATCGGTGCCGGCGGATGGCGCCAGGTATCACAGGCGGCGCAGCGCTGGAAACGCAGTTCGCCCTGCGCGCAATGGCGCCAGAAGGCCAGGTGCTCGACCAGGGTCGGGCGGCCGAGATCGAGAGGTGGCAGGTAAGTCGACATCGTCAGACCGCCAGGATCGCAGCGCTGGTGGGCGTGGCGCCCAGGCCGCCGGTGACGAGGCAGGTCCTGGCGCCGGCCACTTGAGTGGTCGACGTGCCGCGCAATTGGCGCACCGCCTCGGTCAACAGGTTCACGCCGTGAATGTAGGCTTCCGACAGCATGCCGCCGGCGGTGTTCACCGGCAGGCGGCCGCCGGGCCGGATCTGGCCCTCGAGCACGAACGCCCCCGCCTCGCCGCGGCGGCAGAACCCGAAGTTCTCGAGCGTCCACAGCACCGCGGGGCTGAAGTGGTCGTAGATCTGCGCGACGGCGATGTCCGCCGGGCCGACGCCGGCGCGGCCGTACAGGTCGCGCGCGAGTTGCGCCGCATTGCCGCCACCGTAGTCGCCGATCGGCATGTTGTGCGTGCCCATCGTCGCGGCGTTCCAGCCGGCGTCACCGCCCTGCGCTGCGGCGAGCACGCGCACCGGCACGCCCTTCAGGTCGCGCGCACGTTCCTGCGTGGTCACGATGACGGCGCAAGCGCCGTCGCTTTCCTGGCAACAATCCAACCGGCGCAGTGGGTCGGCAACCATGCGGGAAGCCAGGTAGTCGGCCAGCGTCAGCGGCTGGCCGTGCATCACGGCGCGCGGGTTGCGCTGCGCGTTGGCGCGCGCGTTCAGCGCCACCTCGGCGAACGCTTCGGGCGGCACGTTGAAGTCGTGGATGTAGCGCCGCGCGCTGGGCGCGAACATGCTCGCGGGCATCAGCATGCCGAACGGTGCGAGCAGGTCGAATTGCGGCATCTCGGAGAAACCACCCGCTTCTCCGTAGCGCCCGCCCGGGCGCTGCACCATCGCGCGCATCACCAGCACCGTGTCGGCCTGGCCGCTTTCGACCGCTGCGGTCGCGTGCGCGAGCGCGCCGCACGAGCCGGTGCCGCCACCACCCCAGACCATCGAAGCCCAGCGCAAATGATCAATGCCCAGCGCCTGCTGCATCAGCCAGGGCAGGCAGCCGTCGCTGGAAAACGACGCCAGCCCATCGATGCGGCGCACGTCCAGGCCAGCATCATCGGCGGCACGCGTGGCCGCTTCGCAGGCCAGCGCCCATTCGCCGCGGCCGGCCTGCGCACCGCGTTTCGTGAAGCGGGTCTCGCCGATGCCGACGATGCAGGCGCGCTGCCCGGGTGCGGTCTGCGGTCTCATGAACTGGGGGGTTTCACCGTCACGGTGGAGTGAAGATCACGGATCTGGAATTCAAGCCTGCCCACACCGGACCCAAAGCGGGCCGCAATCACCTGGATTGCGGCCCGTTCGGAAATCGCCCTGAACCAGGCCTTGCGTCAGGCCTTGCGGTGTTCGGCGTACGCCAGGCGAGCCGCGAGGTGCAGCTTGAGCCGCTCCGCTGCGCCGGGCGTGGCCAGCTTGACGGCGCGCTTGGCGCGGTGAACGTTGTCGCGCAAACGATGCAGGGTGGCGCGATTTTTCTGAGCCTTGATGGCCATGGGAACTCCTGGAGTGAGGGCGCAGACTACACGATCCGGCCGAAGGGCCGTTCGCCCCGGATCGGACTCACGCGTTTGGGCGCCGCGCAGCA
Source organism: Rhizobacter sp. (assembly GCA_031396425.1). GTDB lineage: Bacteria > Pseudomonadota > Gammaproteobacteria > Burkholderiales > Burkholderiaceae_C > JAEMQF01. The sequence continues at coordinate 19,036 of JANNKS010000207.1, forward strand.
CCACGGTCCGCCGATGCCAGCGCCTCACCCTTGCCTGCGCCTCAGAGAAGGCGCGCCAGGCGCTGCGCGATCAGGGCATCCGCCTCGCGCATGATGCGCTCAATCAGCTCGGCGCAGCTGGGCACGTCGTGGATCAGGCCGGCGACCATGCCGCAGCTCCAGGCGCCGGCCTGCATGTCGCCTTGCGTCATCACCTTGGGGTAGATGCCCGCGACCTGGTCGTGGATGTCGGCGATCGTCAGCGCCTCGCCCTTTGTGCGTTCAATCTCGAGAACCCGCTTCACCCCCTCGTTCATCAGCACCCGTTCGGTGTTGCGCAGCGAGCGCATGATCAGGCGCGTGTCGAGTTCGCTCGCCGCGACGATCGCCTGCTTGACGTTGTCGTGCACCGGCGCCTCGCGGGTCGCGATGAAACGCGTGCCCATGTTGATGCCTTCGGCGCCCAGCGCGAGTGCGGCCACCAGGCTGCGGGCATCGGCCATGCCGCCCGACGCGACGAACGGAATCTTGAGCTCTTCGGCGGCGCGCGGCAGCAGGATGAAATTGGGCACGTCGTCCTCGCCGGGGTGGCCGCCGCATTCGAAGCCGTCGACGCTGACCGCGTCGCAGCCGATCGCCTCGGCCTTCAGCGAATGGCGCACCGAGGTGCATTTGTGAATCACCTTGATGCCGGCGGCCTTCAGCTCGGCCAGGTAGGGCTGCGGGTTGCGGCCTGCCGTTTCGACGATCTTCACACCCCCCTCGATGATGGCGCGGATGTATTCGGGGTAAGGCGGCGCCGTGAACATGGGCAGGAAGGTCAGGTTCACACCGATCGGCTGATCGGTCATTTCGCGGCAACGCGCGATTTCGCGTGCCAGCAGTTCGGGCGTTTTCTGCGTCAGGCCGGTGATGATGCCCAGGCCGCCGGCGTTCGACACCGCAGCAGCAAGTTCGGCCAGGCCGACGTAATGCATGCCGCCCTGGATGATGGGGTGGCGGATGCCGAACAGTTCGGTGATGCGGGTGCGCATGAACAGGCCTCGAGGTCGATGTCGACGGTGGGAAAGCGGGTTGCCCTGACGGCTGCGTTGCAGCCGTGCTCAGGCGGACACAGGGGTCAAGCGATCAACCCAGGTAGGACGCATAAGCCGCGTCCACCCCGGCCCCCCGCGTGAACCGGTGGCCTTCGGCGGCGAGCACGACTTCGAGCGCGGCGAGTGTGGTCAGCACGCAGTCGGGCCGGGCGTTGTAGCCCATCGCGCCGATGCGCCACACCTTGCCGGCCAGCGGCCCGAAGCTGGTGCCGATTTCGATGTTGAAATGCCTCAGCAGCGCGGCTCGCACCTTGTCGCCGTTCACGCCGTCGGGCACGCACACGCCGGTGACATTGGGCATCTTGTGCGCCGGGTCGCCGTAGACGCGCAGCTTCATGCCCTGCACGCCAGCCAGCACGGCGCGTGACGCAGCGGCGTGGCGCGCGTAGACCTGCGGCAGGCCTTCCTGCACGAAGATGCGCGCGCATTCGCGCGCCGCGTAGAGCATCGTCGTCGCTTCGGTGTGGTGATTGAGGCCGGCGTCGCTCCAGTAGTCCATCACCATCGCGACGTCCATGTAGTTCGACGCGATGCGCGCGCCCTGGCCCGGCATGTAGTCGGCCGGCCGCAGCCCCGCTTCGATGTGGCGGCGCCGGTAGATCGCGCGCGCCATCGTGTCCGACAGCGTGATCGGCGCCGCACCCGACGGACCAGCCAGGCATTTCTGCAGGCCCGCCGTCACAGCGTCGACCTGCCACGCATCCACCGGCAGCGGCGTGCCGCCACACGACGCGGTGGCGTCGACCTGCAGCATCGCGCCGTAGCGGTGGCACAGCTCGCCCAGGCCCTCGAGCGGCTGCAACATCGTCGTCGACGTGTCGCCCTGGCACACCGCCACCAGCTTGGGCGAAAAGGCCTTCAGCTTCGCCTCGATCTGCGCCAGGTCGAGCACCGTGCCCCATTCGGCCTGCACGACGCGGATCTCGGCGTTGCAGCGTTGCGCGATTTCCTCGAGCAGCTGACCGAAACGGCCGAAACTGCAGACCAGCACCTTGTCGCCCGGTTCGATGGCCGACAGCATCACCATCTCGATCGCGGCGCGGGCGGTGCCGTCGAGGATCAGTGTCCAGTCATTGCGCGTTTCGAAGAACAGCCGGTACAGCGCCATCGTCTCGCGCATCATGTGGCGAAACTGCGGGTCGAACTGGCCGAGCAACTGCGACGACATCGCGCGCAGCACGCGCGGGTCGGCGTTGATCGGGCCCGGGCCCATCAGCAGGCGCGGCGCCGGGTTCAGGTCGGCGAACGCCGACGCCGGGTCGGCCAGCGGCGACAATTTCGGGAGCGGAGCGCCTTGCATGCGGGCATCCTAGCAAAGACGCCTACAGTTCGCATTCGTCAACACCCTGCCCCATGGTCACGCCCCTGCACACCCTTGCCTACGTCCTGGCCCACCAGTACAAGGATTCCGTGGCACTGATGCGCGTTGCACAGCGCCTGCTGGCCTTGCCCGAGGTGGTGAACGCCACGCTGCAACTGGGCAACCCGGCCAACAAGGAGATCCTGCTCGAGGCCGGCCTGCTCACGCCTGCGGTCAAGGACGCCGGGCCCAGCGACATCATGGTGGTGGTGCAGGCGCGCACCCTGGCGGCGTGCGAGGCCGCGGTGCACGAATCGAAAAACCAGCTGGCCGGCCAGTCCGGGCTGCCCGGTGCGGCAGGCGGCGCGGTGCCCGACGAAGGCGAAGCGCGCACGCTGGCGATGGGCGCGGCGCGCATGGCGTCGGCCAACATCGCGCAAATTTCGGTGCCAGGCGCGTATGCAGCGGCCGAGGCGCTCAAAGCCTTGCAGCTCGGCTTGAACGTGTTCCTGTTCAGCGACAACGTGCCGCTTGAACAGGAAGTCGCGCTCAAGCAGGAAGCCGCGCGCCGCGGCCTGCTGGTGATGGGGCCGGACTGCGGCACCGCGCTGATCGGCGGCGTGCCGCTGGGGTTTGCGAACAACGTGCGGCGTGGCGCGATCGGCCTGGTCGCCGCCTCGGGCACTGGGCTGCAGGAGGTGACGACGCAGATCCACCGTTTTGGCGGTGGTGTGAGCCACGCCATCGGCACCGGCGGACGCGACGTGCAAGCCGCGGTGGGCGCCGTCACGCTGTTGCAAGGCATCACCCTGCTGGCGCAGGACGTGGCCACCGAGGTGATCGTGGTGCTGTGCAAGCCGCCGGCACCGGCCGTGGCGGACCGGGTGTTGGCGGCCTTGCGCGATGCAGGCAAACCCGCCGTCGTGCTGTTCCTTGGCAGTGCGCTGCAGGCGTCGGGCCGGGCCGATGACCCGGTGCATGTGGCGCACACCCTGGTCGATTGCGCGGCGGCCGCGCTGCGCCTGGCCGGCGCCGCGCCACAGGCGCAGGCTGAATGGAGTGCCGCTGCACCTGCACGGGCCCGCCGTGCCGTCGCAGCCGCAGTCCACGAGCGAACGCCGCGTCCCCCGATGCCGCCTTACCCGATGCCGGCGCGGCCGCGGTTTGCAGCGTCGCAGAAGTACCTGCGCGCGCTGTTCTCAGGCGGCACCTACGCGACCGAAGCGCAGGTGCTGTGGGCCCAGGCCGGGCTGCAGGTCTGGTCGAACGTGCCGCTGGACAAATCGCTCGCGCTGCCCGACCCGAAACGACGCAGCCGCGGCCACACCGCACTCGACCTGGGCGACGACCAGTTCACCGTCGGCCGCCCGCACCCGATGATCGACCAGGCGACGCGCATCGAGCGGCTGCTCAAAGAGGCGGCCGACCCCGAGGTGCGCGTCATCGTGCTCGACGTCGTGCTCGGTTGGGGCGCACACGCCGACCCGGCCGGCGAACTGGCGCCGGTGATCGAGAAGGCGCGTGCGATCGCGGCGCGCGCAGCACGCACGCTGGCGGTGATCGGCTTCGTCTGCGGCACCGAACTCGACCCGCAGGGCCTGGCGCGCCAGGAAGCCACGCTGCGCAAGGCCAGCATGGTGCTGGCGGGCAACAGCGCGAACGCGGCCTGGCTGGCGGGGCAATGGCTGCGCTGAACCCTGCGTCGCAGCGCCGGCGCGTCGTCGTCGCGCTCGGTGGCAACGCCGCCTACCCGCCGACCATTCAGGGCACGGCCGACGAACAGCTCGCGCTGATGCGCCAGGTCTGTGCGCACCTGGTCGAGATCATCCGCGCGGGCTGGCAACTGGTGCTCACGCATGGCAACGGGCCGGTGGTGGGCAACATCCTGTACCGCATGGCGCGCACCGCCGACGAGCTGCCGCCGATGCCGATGGACGTCTGTGTCGCGCATTCGCAGGGCGGCATGGGCTACATGCTGCAGCAGAGCTTCGCCAACGTGTTGCAGGACCACGGCATGGACGTGGTGGTGTCGTGCGTGATCACCGAGGTGGAGGTCGACGCTGCCGACCCGGCGTTCCAGCACCCCACCAAGCCGGTCGGCAGGTTTTTCAGCCCGGCCGATGCGCAGAAGATGGCCGCCAGCACCGGCTGGTTGTTCGCCGACGACGCCGGGCGCGGCTGGCGGCGCATCGTCGCGAGCCCGAAGCCGCGCAAGATCCTCGACCTGAAGACGATCGACGCGCTGCTCGACGCCGGCGTGCTGCCGATCGCTTGTGGCGGTGGCGGGGTGCCGGTGGTGGTGGGCGACGACGGCCACTGGCACGGCGTGGCCGCCGTGATCGACAAGGACCTGACGAGTGCGCTGCTCGCCGCACACCTGCACGCTGACGCACTGATCATGCTCACCGGCGTGGAGCGCGTGGCGCTCGACTTCAACCTGCCCACGCAGCGCTGGCTCGACCGCTTGACCCTGGCGCAGGCGCGCGAGCATGCGGCACAAGGGCAGTTCCCGCCCGGCAGCATGGGCCCGAAGATCGCTGCGGCGATCAGCTTCCTGCAGGAAGCGCCCGAAGCCAATGCCAACGGCAGGGTGATCATCACCTCGCTGGAAAAGACCTTCGA
>JANNKS010000499.1:0-11543 GCA_031396425.1 Rhizobacter sp.
GTCGAGCTCATCAAGATCACGGAGGGCTTCTTCGCGTGCGGCGTGGCGGCCAGCGTGTACGGCACGCGCGAACCGCACGGCGGCAACTTCATGCCCGAGCCGGTGTTCGCCAACATCGGCAAGCTGCTGCTGGCAACCCAGATCTACGACATGCACCGTCTGGCGCACGAGGTCTCGGGCGGCCTGATCGTCGCATTGCCCGGGCCGGACGAAGACCACAACCCGGCCACAGCCGCGACGCTCGCCGACGTGCTGCGCGCCAACCCGGCCGTGCCCTACGACAAGCGCATCGAGGTGGCGCGCTTCATCGAAGACCTGACGGTGTCGCACCAGGGCGGCTGGTATTCGGTGATCAGCCTGCACGGCGGCGGCTCGCCTGCGGCGATGAAGCAGGAGATCTGGCGCAACTACCCGGTGGGCAGCAAGGTCGAACTCGTCGAACGGCTGCTCGAGCGCGGCGTGCTGCACGACGAAACCCGCGCCATTACGCGCAACCGCCAGCCGGGGCGCTGTTGTGATACCGGCTGCACCCAGCCCGGCCAGGCCGTGATGGTGGCGCTGCCGGGAAAGGCCTCTTGATCACCGCCACTTCCAAGCGGTAGCCGCGCGAAGGCGTAGTGCCACGCCTTGTCGAACCCGCGCCCGGGCTGCGCCGCAGGCGCTATGCTGCGCCCCTGCCCATTCGAGCTCGGAGCCGCGCATGATCCTGGTCCATCATCTGAACGACTCCCGCTCCCAGCGCGTGCTGTGGCTGTTGGAAGAGCTGGCTCTGCCCTACGAGGTCAAGCATTACCAGCGTGACGCGGTCACCCGGCTCGCGCCGCCCGAGCTCAAGGCGGTGCACCCGTTGGGCAAGTCGCCGGTGCTCAGCGACGGCGATGAGACGCTGATCGAATCGGGCGCGATCGTCGACCACCTGATCCGCCGTCACGGCCAGGGCCGGCTGCAACCTGCGCCGCAGACGCGCGACTTCACCGCCTACCAGCAGTGGCTGCATTACGCCGAGGGCTCGGCAATGCTGCCGCTGCTGCTCAAGCTGTATGTGTCGCGCCTGGGTGACGCCGGGGCGCCGTTGTGGCCGCGCATCGAAAGCGAAATCAGCAATCACCTGGGCTACGTGGAGCAGGCCTTGCAGGGCCGCCAGTGGCTGGTCAGCGACGCGTTGAGTGGCGCCGACATCCAGATGAGTTTCGTCGGCGAAGTGGCCGGCACGCGTGGCAACCGCGCCGCCTATCCGAACCTGGACGCCTGGGTGAAACGCTTCCAGGCGCGCCCGGCCTACCGCAGGGCCCTGGAACGCGGCGGCCCGTACGCCTACGGCAGCTGACCCCATGGTGGTGAAGAAGACAGACCTGCGCGGCGCCGTGCGCCTCACCGCCGACGCCACGGCCGGGCTGACCGATCTGGTCGAAGCGATGCACGAGCGCATCGCGCGGCTGCCCGGCAGCCGGGCCCCGGCACAGCCCGGGCGAACCGACGGCATCACCGGGCTGGTCTACAAGTCGATTCGCGGCGTGACGCGCCTGGTGGGCGGCAGCCTCGACGCACTGCTGGGCCTGCTGGCGCCGGCGCTGGCCGCCGGCCCTGACGCCGGGCCGGCTTCGGCGCAGCGCGAAGCCGTTGTCGCCGCGTTGAACGGGGTGCTCGGCGACCACCTCGTGCGCAGCGGCAACCCACTGGCCACGCCGATGGCGCTGCGCCACGCCGGCCACACGCTGGCGCTGGACCGCACTGCGCTGGCGAGCCAATGGCCGGCCCCGGGGCGCCGTCTGCTGGTGCTGGTGCACGGCCTGTGCATGAACGACCTGCAGTGGTCGCGCGAAGCGCATGACCACGGCGCGATGCTGGCGCGCGAGCACGGCTACACGCCGCTCTACCTGCACTACAACACCGGCCGGCACATCTCGGAGAATGGCCGCGATTTCGCAGATCTCCTCGAACGACTGATCGCGCAATGGCCGCACACAATCGAGCGCTTCGCGCTGCTGTGCCACAGCATGGGCGGCCTGGTGGCGCGCAGTGCGCTGCACCAGGGCGCACTGGCCGGGCAACGCTGGCCGGCGCGCCTGGACGACCTGGTGTTCCTCGGCACGCCGCACCACGGCGCCCCACTCGAGCGGGCGGGAAACTGGCTCGACCTGATTCTCGGTGCGACACCCTACTCGCCGCCGCACGCCCGCCTGGGCAAGGTGCGCAGCGCCGGCATCACCGACCTGCGCCACGGTTACCTGGTCGACGCCGACTGGCTCGGGCGCGACCGCTTCGCACGCGGCGGCGCGCATCGCCTGCACGTGCCGCTGCCCGACGGCGTGCGCTGCTACGCCGCGGCAGCGAGCACCGGGCAGCGCAGCGGTGACCTGAAAGACCGCCTGCTCGGTGACGGCCTGGTGCCGCTGGACAGTGCGCTCGGTCGCCATGCCCAGCCGGCGCGAAACCTGGCCCTCGCCCCGCAGCGGCAATGGACCGGCCACGGGTTGAACCACCTCGATCTGCTCTCCAACCCCGACGTGGCAGCTCAGGTGGGCCGTTGGCTCGGCTGAATCACCCAGCCCGGCCTCAGCGCCGCGCCACCATGTCGATTTCGATCAGTGCGCCCCTGGCCAGGCCGTTGACACCGATGCAGGTTCGCGCCGGGCGGCGCCCCGCGGGGAAATAGCTGGCGTAAACGGCGTTCATCGCCGCGTAGTCGGCGTCGAAGTGCAGCAGGTAGATACGAACCGACAGCACGTTCGACAGCGCCAGCGCGCAACCTTTCAGCACCGTCTCGAGATTCTTCATGACCTGGTGCGTCTGCGCCTCGATGCCGGCCGGATAGGCGGAATCGAGCGAGGTGCCGGTGAACGGCATCTGCCCGGTAATGAACACCCAGCCATCGGCTTCGACGGCATGGCTGAAAGGCGCCACAGGGTCGGGCGCACCGCTGATCATGTGAAAAGTGGGCTGCATTGGTACTGGGCTTCAGGAGCCAGGGTTGATCGGTACGGTGCAGTGTGACAGACGTCACACTCAAATTGCAGGTTAGCGACTGGCCTGTGCCGTCGCCCGAGGCGAACCTGGTCCTGCCGGCACTTTCGATGTGCAGTGCATCACGACATGTCCCACTGAACATCATGAAACGTTTGAAACATCTGCAGGCATCACCCACCATTGGGTCGCTTGGCCATTTCCTTGCGTCCGGGATGCCACCTCGATGGTGGCGGGCGCACCCAACCAGGAGCTCCCGTGACCGACCAGTCCTCATGGAAACATTCCCAGGCACCGGCCCTGATGGTGCGTCGCGACGCCGACGCGCGGTTCGGCTGGCAGGCCAACGACGCCGCGCTGCTGTGGGCGCGCGAGCACGAGTTCGACGACACCGAGCTCGACCGCCTGGCCACCGACGTCGGTGCGCTCGGCGACACGCTGACCGATGGTGCACTCGGGCACACGCCTGCACGGCACGGTGACATGCACTGGCACGCCGTGCCCTGGGACGACGGCTGGCTGGCCTGGTGCCTGCCGCACGACACCTTCGTGCCCACCCCGGAAGAAAAGCTCGACCGGGTGGAAATACTGCGCCACTTCGGGCGCCTGGGCATGGTGGTCGGCGCGCCCGGCACCGGCGCAGCGCGCTGGGACAACAATGCCTACGAACTCTGGGGCATCGCACCGGACGGGCCACGCCCCACCCCGCGCGAGCTGGTGGCCCGCGTGCACCCGCAGGACCGCGAGCGCGTGGTGGACCTGCTCAACCTGAGCTCGCTCAGCGCGGGCTACGGCAACGAGCGGTTTCGCCTGATGACCCCGGATGGCAGCGTGCGCCACCTGCACGCCATGCTCAAGGTGGCGAGGCCCGAGTCCGGCGGCGATGGCGATCTGGCCGGGGTGCTGATCGACGACACCGAAACGATCGAACGCTACCTGGCGCAACGCAAGGTAGCCGAGCAGGCCTTGAGTGCGCTCGAACTGGCCGACGTGGGCGTGTGGCGGCAGAACCTGGTCAATGGCAAGGTGCAAGGCGACAGCGTGTTCCAGGCGCGCATGTGCGTGCCGGCACAGCATGGCGACATCGACCACGAATGGGTCATGGCGCAGCATCATCCGGACGACCGCGAGGTCGCGCGTGCCGCGAATCTGCGGGCCTTGCAGAGCAAGCAGGTGGTGGATGCGGTGGTGCGCGTCCGCGCTGCCGACGGCGAGACCCATCGCACCTTGCTGACCCGGCGGATAACGCAGCGCGACGTGAATGGCCGACCGCTCGAACTGGTGGGCGTATCGATGGACATCACTGCGCTGGTGCAGGTCAATGAGCAGGCCCAGGCCTGGGCGCGCCGCGCCGAGCTGGCCGCGGCGGCCGCCGGCGTGGGATTCTGGTACCTCGATGCCGCCAGCGGCGAAGGCGAGTGGGACCGCACCCTGTTCATGCTGCACGGGCGCGACCCGGATCTGGGCAGCCCGAGCTGGAACGACTGGCTTGAAACCTACGTCGCCGCTGACGACCGCGACGCCTTGCGTGCGGCACCGCAGGCGGTGCTGAACGCGCCCGCGTACCAGGGCCGCTGCCGGATTGCCGGACACCCCGATGGTGAACGCTGGTTCGGCATCACGCTGCAACCCGAATCAGCGCACGACCCGCGCCGCTGGATCGGGATGGTGACCGACATCACCGACAAGATCGCCAGCCAGGCGGTGCTGCGCATCGAGCAACAGCGCGCCCGATTTGCTGCCGACGCCGCCAACCTGGCGGTCTGGGAATGCAGCACCGACGCCGCACCGCTGTACTGGAGCGAATCGATGTACGCGCTGCTCGGTTTCAAGTCCGGCCTGCAGCACCGCTCACTCGATGAATGGTGGTCTTGCGTGCAACCGGCGGCCGTCCGCGTGGACCTGGAACGCCGCATCCGGATACACGCGCAGCGCCGCGACACGCTGGAACACGAAATGCACATCGAATGGCCGGATGGCAGCCACCACTGGATTGCGCTGCGCGCACGGGTGCTCGCCGGGCCTCCGGGCCAGCCCGAGCGAATGCACGGGGTGTGCTGGGCCCTCCAGCGGGCGCACCCTGCAAGTAGCGACAGCGATGCTGCAGAGGCGGCGCCCTGCCCGGCCTCGCCGATGCTCCCGCTGACGGTGGTCTGCATCGAAGACAACACGCTCAATCTGCTGCTGATCGAAAACCTGATCGCCACGCGCCGGCACATCACCTTGAAGTCGGCGTCCGACGCTCTGGCCGGCCTCGAAGCAGTGCGCCAACATCGCCCCGAGCTGGTGCTGATCGATCTGCAACTGCCCGACGCAGACAGTTGGGACGTGCTGCGCCAGATCCGCAGCGACCCGCTGCTTGCCTCGACGCTTTGCGTGGCCCTGTCGGCAGGCAGCCAGCCGCAGGACCATGAGCTGGCGCACAGCGCCGGCTTCGATGCCTGCTGGTCCAAGCCCTTGCCAGTGCGCCCGTTCCTCGCCAGCCTCGATGCCCTCGCCCTCGGCCAACCCCTGCCCGCCTCCCGCGGGCACGCTGCGTTGGCCTGATCGAGCGCTCCGCAACGCTGGCCAAACCCCTGCCCCGGCCTGAACATGGCCCGGCGCTTCGCGGCCGCCGGGCGTTCTCGACGATGCTGCTACGCCGGCGGGTACAGACCATGCACGCGGCCGAACAACCGCGTCAGTCCCAGCAGCGCGTCAATGTTCGGCGTGGCGATGCCCAGCCGCTGGCCGATCTCGTGCACCGCGGTGACGATCGCATCGAGCTCGATCGCCCGGCCCGCTTCCACATCTTGCAGCATCGAACTCTTGAAGGCCCCCAGCCTGGCGGTCACGGCGTGGCGGTCTTCCGGCGTCTGGGCAATCGTGCAGCCCAGCCGGGCGCCGACCGCCGCCGCCTCGAGCATCGCGGCCGAACAGAAGTTGCGCAGCAAGGGGTCGGTGAGGATCCGGTCTATCGTGGCGCCGGTGATCGCCGAGACCGGGTTCATCGTCAGGTTGCCCCACAACTTGTACCAGATGTCGTAGCGCACATTCGCCGACTGGGTGACGTCGAAACCGGCATGCGACAACAGATCGGCGACGCGCGCGACGCGCTCGCTGCGCCCGCCTTGCGGCTCCCCGACGATCAGCCCCTGGCCCATCTTGTGCTGCACCAGGCCCGGCTCGGGCGTGAACGTGCTCGCGTGCACCACGGCGCCGATGACCTGCGCCTGCGGTATCGCTCCCGCCACCACACCGCCCGGGTCGACGCTTTGCAGCGGCGCATCGCCGACACCCGCCACGCCTTGGCAGAACCACCAGGGCACGCCGTTCATCGCCGGCAGCACCAGGGTGTGGGGGCCCAGCAGCGGCGCCAGGCCACGCGCCGCGTCGCCCAAGGCCGGGCCCTTCACGGCGATGACGATCAGGTCCTGCAAGCCCAACTCGGTTGGGCGGTCGCTGGCCCGGCAAGGGGCTTGCACCAGCGCATCGGCGCTGCGCAGGCGCCAGCCGTGTTCCCGCAAGGCAATCAGCGTGGCGCCGCGCGCCACCGCGCTCACCTGCGCGCGCCCGGCGACCGCCAGGCGTGCGCCAAGAAAGCCACCAATCGCGCCGGCACCCACGATACAAACCTTCATCTTCATTCCCTTCACTGAGTCACACGGCGATCGAAGCACGACAAAGCATTTCGACACCAACAAGAAGCCGCTCGGCCTCGGCCATCCTGCCTTTCGAGAAGGCGTCCCCGAACGCGCCGTGGAAACCCTTGGGCAAGCGAGCCTCGACCGCCGCCAGCGCTGGTCCTTGAGGGTGTCGAAACGGTCCTGGACGTTCCTGGAGCGCATCGCCATGGCCAAGCCTGCTTGCTGGCGGATGTTGTGGTTCCGGCCCTCGGCGAAGCAGGGCCACATCGACAGGCGGTCTTACAGCGGCTTCATCACGCAAGTGTCGCCGGATTCCACCGTTGCCCGCACGCACCCTCCAGGAGTTGCCATGCAATGCGCACTTCCCATCGTTCGCTGGCCTGGATGGCCAGCCTGCCGCTCAGCGCTGGCGCGACCATCGCACGGCGCCACCCGAACAAGCCAATCAAACCGATGGTCCCGTATCCGGCCGGCGGCCCGTCGGACGCGCTCGCGTGCAAGTATGCTGTTCGGCAGCGTTGCCCGTCGATCACGCCCGGCCGCTGGAGGGCCGAGTTCGAGCAGGCTGGTTTCAAGGACGCGCTGACGCACCTGATGTTGGATTGCAATGCCATTCACCAGTCGAAGCTGGACAAGCGCACCGCCACCTGACGCCGACGAAGACCCTCACGCAAGGATACGATATGCAGTTCTACCTGAATGGCTACGCCCCAGGCGACCCCGACATCCATGCAGCCGCGCCAGGGGTCGAGCGGGGATCAGCGGCGCTGCCCGATGCAGTCGACGTCCTCATCGTCGGCAGCGGTCCCGCGGGGGCGGTGCTCGCTGCCCAGCTCTCGTCGTTTCCCGGCATCAGCACCCGGCTGGTCGAGCGCCGCCACGGCCCGCTGCAGGTCGGCCAGGCCGACGGCATCGCCTGCCGAACGGTGGAGATGTTCGAGGCCTTCGGCCTGGGCCAGAAGCTCATCCGCGAGGCCTACTGGGTCAACGAGACCGTCTTCTGGCGCCCGTCCAGGCAAGACCGCTCGCGCATCGAGCGCACCGGGCGCATCCAGGACACCGAGGACGATCTGTCGGAGTTCCCGCACGTCATCGTCAACCAGGCGCGCCTGCAGCAATACCTGCTCGACCACATGCGTTTGTCGCCGACGCGGCTCGAGGCCAACTACGGCGTTGAATTCGAGAGCCTCGAGGTCAGGCACGACGACGCCAGCGAGCACCCCGTCGTCGTCACGCTGCGTGACGTGACCACCGGCTCGCAGAGCCTGTTGCGCGCCAGATACGTGGTCGGTTGCGACGGCGCGCGCAGCCGGGTGCGTGACTCGATCGGCGCCGTGCCGAACGGCGACTTCGCCAACCACGCCTGGGGTGTGGTCGACATGCTGGCCGTCACCGATTTCCCGGACATCCGGCTCAAGGCCGCGATCCAGTCCGCCGACGAGGGCAACATCCTGCTCATCCCGCGCGAGGGGGGCTACATGGTGCGGCTGTACGTCGACCTGGGCGAGATCGACCCGAAGCAGCGTGACGGCTTTCGGGACCAGCACACGCAAGACAGCGTCATCGCCACCGCGCAGCGCGTGCTGCGGCCGTACACGCTGGACGTGAAGAGCGTGGCTTGGTTTGCGGTGTACCAGGTCGGCCAGCGTGTCACCGACCGGTTCGACGATGTCCCGGCAGAGCAGGCGGGTTCGCGCCTTCCGCGGGTCTTCATTGCCGGAGACGCCTGCCACACCCACAGCGCGAAGGCAGGCCAGGGCATGAACGTGTCGATGCAGGACGCGTTCAACCTCGGCTGGAAACTGGCGTCGGTGCTCGATGGGCGTGCCGGGCCGGAGTTGCTGCGCACCTACTCCGCCGAGCGCCAGCGAATCGCCCAGGGGCTGATCGACTTCGACAGGGAGTGGTCGAAGATCATGGCCTCGCCACCGAAGGATCCGATGCGTCCGGAGCTCGGTGGGGTCGATCCGCAAGAGCTGCAGGCGTACTTCGTGAAGTCAGGTCGCTACACGGCCGGTGTGGCGACGCACTACACGCCGACGACGGTGCTGACAGCAAACGCCACCCACCAGGCCCTCGCCCAGGGTTTCCCGATCGGCATGCGTTTCCACTCGGCGCCCGTTGTGCGCCTCGCCGACGCCAAGCCGGTGCAGCTCGGCCATGCCGCCCGTGCGGACGGTGCCTGGCGCATTTACGCCTTTGCGGATGCGAGTCGACAACGACTGCGCGAGCTCGCCACCTTCCTGGCGGACTCGCCGAACTCGCCGATCCGCCGCTTCACCCCAACGGGGGCCGACATCGACAGCGTGATCGACGTTCGCGCCGTCTTCCAGCAGGGACACCGCGACCTCAAGGTGCAGGAACTGCCGTCCATGCTGATGCCACGCAAGGGGCGTTTCGGTCTGATCGACTACGAGAAGGCCTATTGCGCCGACCTCAAGGACGGTCCCGACATCTTCGATCTGCGCGGTATCGACCGCGGCGAGGGGGTGATCGTCGTCGTCCGGCCTGACCAGTACGTTTCGAACGTGCTGCCGCTGGATGCGCACGACGAACTCTCGGCCTTCTTCGGCAATATCTTGCTTGATCGTCACCCTGGCGCAGCGCCAGCCCTTGAAGCTGGCCGCTTGAGGGATACGTGAGCGAACTTCCGAAATGGACTACCAAGCAACGTTTCTTGAGTCAAGCGCCGAGCACCGGCAGATCGAGGCGGACAGCCTGCGAGGCTCTGTAGGTCAAAGGCACTGCGGAGCACTTTCGCTGGCGGTGGAAACGAGAGCCATGAAATCAACGACTTAGCGGCGCCATCCCCCCGCTTTTCCACATAGAAGTGCCCAGGAGCGCCTCGGAAAGTCGCGCAAAAGTCGCGCAGCGATGGATGCACGTCAGAGCCCTTCGGCGCCGGCCAAGAGCCGCTCTGCTTCGGCCATCATGCCCTTCGAGATGGCGTCCCAGGACCTGCCGTGGAAGTCCTTGGGCAAGCGCGCCTCGACTGCGGCCAACGCGGGCCCAACCTGCTCGACCAGGCCCACCATCGCGTCCCAGACCGCCGGCCCGCCATTCTTCATGGCCAGCTGGTGCCAGTGCCGTGTGTGGATGGTGTCGAAGCGGTAGTGGACGTTTTTGGAACGCATCGCCATGGCCAAGCCCGCCTGCCGGCGGTTGTACTGGTTCGGGCCTTTGCCGAAGTAGGGCCACATCGACAGGATGTCGTAGAGCGGCGTCATCACATAGGTGTCGCCAGGCTGCAGAAAGATCGAGTAGTTCTTGGCGTGGCCGTCGGTGGCCGCCATCAACCAGAAGGCGAGCTGCGTCAGCTGAAACGCCAGCGTGTCCTGCAGCGGATCGGCGCTGCCGGTGAGCAACTGCAGGCACTTCGCCATGCCAGGCCCACCGTCGTGTTCGTACTTCTGCTTCGGCGAGACCCCCAGCGCCTGGCAGAAGTCTTCCTGCGGCAGCCGCGCGATCCAGGCACCGTTGTCCATCCACGCACGGTCGAAACGCTCGACGACCAGGACGGTCTGGTCGCCGAAGGTCGCCATGGTCGTCGGCGCAATGGGCAGCCCGAGTTCCGAGACGATCTGGGCACAGACCCACTCGTTCTGGACTGAATCGGAGAGGTCGACACGGCGCGAACCGCCCACCAGGCCAAGGGGCAGCTTGAAGATGTGCGTCGTCGGCGTTGCACCGTGCGGCCGGCACCAGTGCCCGCCGGCCTGTGTGAACGCCGTCTTCTCCTGGGCACCGGCGATCGAGATGCGGAACAGATCGTCGTCCGGCTGGCGTAGCGAGCCGGGGCCGACGTCGGCGGGAACAGCCCGCAGGATCTCGGCGATCTGCCCCTCGTCGAGAGGTTCGCAGTCAACGCGGCTCCATCCTGTCGGCGTCGTCTCTTCGGGCAGCAACTGAACCGCACCGACGCAGTCCCGGCCGATTGCTTCCAACAGCGAGAACGCATCGGCCCTCTTCGTCTTGAAGCGGCGGCTCAGACGTTCACGGATCCTGTCGTTGTCCGGCAGCAGGTTGTCGAAGTAGTTGGCGACGGCATCGCCGCGGACCTGGCGCGAGGCGGTGATGGGCAGCGACAGCGACAGCGATCGGACCTTGGGCGATCTGAGCCAGGAAGCGTCGTAGACGAAAGAGTGCGTGGCACGATCCACGGTCCAGGTGCCCACCAACTCGCCGTTCATCCAGGCATGCAGCGCTGTCGTCACCAGGTGCCCTTCTTCGAGCGAATCACGACGCTCGTCACCGAGGCAGGTTTGGTGGTCCTTGTCGGGCTACGCCGGCCCGTCGGCGTGCCGACGACCTGGCCAACGGCCTTCGTAGAGGGCTTAGGCGCACGTTTCGCCAATGACATTGGCGCCGACTGCGGTGCCTTCGGTCGCACATCAGGCACTACCCGGCTTTCCGTGCCTGCACCACTGGCGATGTGCAGATGCAACGTGCCACCCAGCGCCGCCAGCACCTTGGTGAGCTGGTCGAGACTGACAGCCCCAGGGTTCGCCTCGATCTCGGCGATGCGTGCCTGCCTGACGCCAACCAGTGCACCAAGCTGACCCTGCGTCAGTCCGCGGCTCTTCCGCAGCGCGCGAAGATGTTGTTTCAACTGGTCGGGGATGCGAAGCGGGAAGTCCATAGGAAGGAACTCCAATGAGCCTCACACTTTACTGGCTTTAGCCAGTTTCTGCAACTTACTGGTTCAGCAACGTTTTTTGCAACCGTGAGCCCAACGACGAACCGGTGGTGCCATACCGGCCAGTCCACACGATGAACAACACCGCGTTCTAGAACGCCAGGCGGGCCTCCAAGCTCGAACGGGCCCGCGCGCACGACCCGCGCCACACCTTCTGCCGCGAGTGGTCAACGAATGAGGTCAGGAAAAGTCGCGCAGAAAGTCGCGCACAAAGAAAAACAGCCTAGAGGCTCGCGCCCCTAAGCTGTTGATCCGTT
>JANNKS010000556.1:0-12478 GCA_031396425.1 Rhizobacter sp.
GCGGCATCATGGTCGTGGTGGAGGCCGAGGGCGGGCGTGTTGCGCTGCTCGTCGACGACCTGCTCGGCCAGCAGCAGGTGGTGGTGAAGAACCTCGAATCCAACTACCGACGCGTCATCTACGTGTCGGGCGCGACCATCATGGGCGATGGCCGGGTCGCCCTGATTCTCGATATCGGCTCGCTGGTTCGGCGGTCCCGTCACTGAATGCCGGCTTCCGGCGCAACGCTACTCAACCCAGAAGGAACACCATGCTTTCCAAACGAATGATCCTGAGTCTCCTGGCCGCGGCGAGTGCCGCCGTGTTCGTGTCGGGCGTGGCTGCGGAAGCCGGCGGCGCCACGGCAGCCGAAGCCACCGCGATGGTGAAGAAGGGTGCGGCCTTCATCAAGGCGAACGGCAAGGACAAGGGTTACGCCACCATCAGCAACAAGGCGGGTCAATTCAATGATCGCGACCTCTACCTCGTGGTCTATGGCCTCGACGGTATGGTGCTCGCGCACGGCGCGAATGAAAAGATGATCGGCCGCAACCTGATTGAACTCAAGGATGTGGACGGCAAGGCCTTCGTCAAGGAACGGGTCGAACTGGCCCAAAGCAAGGGCACGTTCTGGCAGGACTACAAATTCACCAACCCGACCAACAAGAAAATCGAGCCCAAGAGCATGTACTGCGAGAAGCTCGATGACTCGGTGGTTTGCGGCGGCATCTACAAATAGCCACGACCCAGCTGCGACTCGCCACCGATCGGGAACTTCATGAAGCTTGGCACCAAATTGCTTGCCGCGCCGCTGCTCACGGCGCTGGTCGTCTTTGCTGCGGGCCAGGCCAACACCCTGATGATGGGCCGTGAAGCGGCGGCCAATCAGGTCATCTTCAAGGGCAACCTGGAGCAGTTCCGCGCCATCACGTCGGTGCAGGAGCAGCTGGGCCAGGTGCATGCCGGCGTGTACCGCACGGTCACATTGATCGGTTCGCTCGACGAGGCGAAGGTCAAGGCCGCGCGTGCGGACCTGGCGCGCCAGGCCAGTGCCGTGAAGCGCGCCATCGCGGCTGCCGTGCCCGATAGCGACGTCGACACCGAACTCCGCGAATCGATGGCCCGCAGCGACACACAGATCGACAAGTACCTGGCGCAGGCCGATGCGGCGATCGATCTGTCTTCGGTCGACCCCAACACCGGCATTGCGGCGATGCAGGGCGCGGATGCGAGTTTCAATGAACTGGCGCGCACCTTGGCTGCCATGTCGGCCCGCATCGAAGCGCATTCCGACAACGCTGTCGCGGCGTCGAACACGCGCCGCGACCGACTCGCCGCTGCGCTGACGCTGGCCGCCGTGCTGGCCGCGGCACTGGCGGTCGCGCTCACCTGGTGGTCGCAGCGCAAGCTGGTGGCCGACCTGAAGCGCGCCGCGCGCATCGCCGATGCGGTGGCGGCAGGCCGGCTCACGGTGAACGCTGCAACGAGCCGCTGCGACGAATTGGGCGACGTGCTGACAGCGCTGGGCGCGATGGCGCAGCAGCTGCAGCGCTCAATCCAGTCGGTGCGCGTTTCGGCCGATTCGATTCGCCATTCGAGCGCTGAAATCGCCAGCGGCAACCACGACCTGAGTCAGCGCACCGAACAGACGTCAGCGAACCTTCAGCAATCGGCCGCGGCCATGCAGCAACTGGCCGGCGCCGTGAACCAGAGTGCCGAGGCCTCCGGCATCGCGCATCGCCTCGCTGACGGGGCGGCCAGCGTGGCCGAACGAGGAGGCGCCGCCGTGGCGCAGGTGGTGTCGACCATGGACGAGATCAACACCAGCTCGAAGCGCATCGTCGACATCGTCGGCGTGATCGACGGCATCGCGTTCCAGACCAACATTCTGGCGCTCAACGCTGCGGTCGAAGCGGCGCGCGCCGGTGAGCAAGGGCGTGGGTTTGCCGTCGTGGCCAGCGAAGTGCGCTCGCTCGCGCAACGCAGCGCCAAGGCTGCGAAGGAAATCGCCGGCCTGATCGGTGCCTCGGTGGAAAAGGTCGAGTCGGGCTCGCGCCAGGTCGAGGCCGCGGGTCTGACCATGCAGGAGATCGTCAGCGCCGTGCACGATGTGTCGCAGAAGATCGCTCAGATCAGCTCGACTGCGGCGGAACAGTCGGATGGCGTGCATCGCATCAGCGTCGCGGTCGAAGAACTCGACCGCATGACGCAGCAGAATGCGGCGCTCGTCGAGCAGAGTGCCGCCGCGGCGCAAAGCCTTCGGCTGCAGTCCGACCAATTGGCGGGTGCGGTGGCCGTCTTCACGTTCGATGGCATGACCCTCGATGCGCCCGCCGCGATTGGGGCAGCGCCTTTGACGCGGACGGCCGCCTCAACCCAGGCCACGACCGCGGTCGAGCGACGCGGCCCGAACCGTGCCGCCAACGTCACGCGGTTGAACCCTGCCAGGACGGGCGCCGCTGGCGCGAAGCGAAGCGACACGACGCCGCTTGCCAAGACCGGAACCGACGACGCCTGGGCTTCGTTTTGAAGGCATCGCCCGTCGAACCCAGTGTGCAGCGCACGCGAACGAATCAAAGGAAACCTCAGCCATGAACACCACCCCTTCCACATCGTTCTCAGGAACTGCCAATGCGGGGACCGGCGCGCGAGCCCAGGCCCCCACGGTGCTGCGCGAGTTCCTCGCCTTCAAGCTCGGGCCAGAGGAGTACGGCATCGACATCCTGCGCGTGCAGGAGATCAGAAGCTACGAGGAACCCACCCGCATCGCGAATGCGCCGCCGTTCATCAAGGGTGTGGTGAACCTGCGCGGTGTGATCGTGCCGATCGTCGACATGCGCTTGAAGTTCAACCTCGACAAGGCCAGCTACGACAGCTTCACCGTCGTCATCGTGATCAACATCGGCGCCCGCGTGATGGGCATCGTGGTCGACGCGGTGTCCGATGTGATCGCATTGACCCCTGAACAGCTGCGCGCGGTGCCCGAGTTCAGCTCGGCGATCCAGAGCGATCATCTGCTGGCGATCGGCGCGGTCGGAGACCGCATGCTGATCTTGATCGATATCGAAAAACTGATGTCCAACCCCGAGATGGGGCTGGTCGAGCAAACCCTTCAGTGAACCCAGCTGCGCGGAACCCCAACAAGGCTGTCGGACATTCCAAATGAAATCATTCCTTGCCAACCTGAAACTGGCGCACAAGTTCCTGCTCATCGGCCTGATCGTGGCGGTGATGATTTCGGTGAAGCTGACCATGACGGTCAGCAGTAACCTGGCCGATCTGCGGTTTGCGCAGTCCGAGCTGCTCGGGGTCAAACCCGCCGAAGACGCGCTCAAGCTCATCCAGCTCACGCAGCACCACCGCGGCCAGTCGGCTGTCTTGCTGGGCGGCAATGAATCGCTGGCCGGGCCGCGCCAATCCAAACAGGCCGAAGTGGAGCGAGCTCTGGCCAAAGCCCAGGGGTCGGCTGTGACGCTGGGCGACCCGAAACTGGTGGCGCTGGTCGAGCGCATTGCCACCGAATGGCAGTCGCTGGCCGCCGGCGTTGCCAACAAGAGCCTCGCCGTCCCACAGAGCTACGCCCGCCACACCGCATTGATCGCCGAGCAGTTGTCGATGCTTGAGGACATCGCCATTGTCTCCGGCATCGTGTTGCATCCCGAAGCCAGCCTCTACTTCCTGCAAAACGGCGTCCTGACGCACCTGCCCAGGCTGACCGAAGCGCTCGGCCAGCTGCGCGCACGCGGCGCGCCGCTGTTGGCCAAGGGCGAGGCCACACCCGAGGACAAGACCCGGCTCGCGGCGCTGGTGAGTCAGGCTCGGACAAACTACCGCGATGCGAACAAGGCGCTCGGACTGGCGATCCAGAGCGACCCGGCGATTCGCGTTGCGATTGCTGCCCCGTTGGCTGCCGCGCAGGCCGCGGTCGAGGAGGGCTTGACCCTGGTGGACGAGAAGATCGTGCGTACCGACAAGTTGGGCTTCTCCGCGGTGGAGTACCTGACCTTGACGACGCGCGTCATCGACGCGCAGTTCGCGCTGGTCGACACCGCAGTCACCGCGCTGGGCACGCAGTTGCAGCAAACCGTCGAGGCGGCACGCTTCGAACTCATCGCGCTGTTGGTCGGCGCCGCCGTGTTGTCTGCATTGACGCTGTGGATCATGTGGACGATCGCGCGCACGACGACGGCGTCCGTCAGGGCGGCTCTGCGACTGGCCGAGTCGGTCGCCGCCGGCGACCTCAGCTCGAAGGTGCAGGTCTCTGGCCGCGACGAGATCGGGCAGCTGCTGCGTGCGCTCGGCACGATGAACGACAACCTGGGGCACGTCGTCTCCGACGTGCGACAGAACGCCGAGGGCGTGGCCACCGCATCGGCACAGATCGCCCAGGGCAACAACGACCTGTCCGCCCGCACCGAAGAGCAGGCATCGGCCCTTGAAGAGACAGCGGCGTCGATGGAGCAACTCAGCTCCACCGTCAGGCAAAACGCCGACAACGCCAGGCAGGCCAACCAATTGGCGCTGGGCGCCTCGACCGTGGCCGTCAAAGGCGGCGAAGTCGTCAGCCAGGTCGTGACGACGATGAAAGGCATCAACGAGAGCAGCAAGAAGATTGCCGACATCATCAGCGTGATCGACGGCATCGCGTTCCAGACCAACATCCTGGCGCTCAATGCCGCGGTCGAGGCCGCGCGTGCCGGTGAACAGGGCCGCGGTTTCGCGGTCGTGGCTTCCGAAGTGCGCAGCCTGGCGGGGCGCAGTGCCGACGCAGCCAAGGAGATCAAGGGCCTGATCAGCGCCAGCGTCGAGCGCGTCGAACAAGGCACGGCGCTGGTTGGCCAGGCCGGCGAGACCATGACCGAGGTGGTCAGCTCGATCAAGCGCCTGACCGACATCATGGGCGAGATCAGCGCCGCTTCCACCGAGCAGAGCGCCGGCGTGGCGCAGGTCGGTGAAGCGGTAACGCAGTTGGACCAGGCCACGCAGCAGAACGCGGCACTGGTGGAACAGAGTGCTGCCGCCGCGGAAAGCCTGAAGGGCCAGGCGCAGCAACTGGTGCAGGCGGTGGCGGTGTTCAAGCTGGGCCAGGTCAGCCGGATCCGCCCGGCGGATGCCGTCGTGGCGGTCGCCGCTGCGCCCGCCAGCCCCGCGATCGCCGAGCGGCGCGGCCCGAACCGCGCGAAGAACGTGACGCGGCCGGTCTTTGGCGCGCCTGCCAAGGCCAAGGCAGCAGCACAGACAACAGCGGCTGCCCCGGCCAAGACCGGTACCGATGGCGATTGGGCGACCTTCTAGGCGAGCCCATCGCTTGCGCCGGAAAGGCCTCGCTGTGGCGGGGCCTTCTCTTTGGCGCGCCGGTTTCGGTGCCGTGGATCCGCTGAAGCCGCACGCCCAGCGTCGAGATCTCCCTACAGACGTTCGGCGCACCGAATTGCAAAGTCCGGGTTCGCTTTCTCGCCGCGCAAATGAATGCAAATGACTTTGAGGCCGTCCAGCGGCGGCACGATTCGTTGCTGCCGAGCCGCACCTGCATCCTCGACGGCGATGTCCACTACAGCCGGGAGCTCGGTGCCTGCCTTGACGGGAAAGGCATCGAGGTGCGCACCTTCTCCGACAGCGGTGCCTTCCTCACGGCGGTGGACGCCTTCGACCACGACTTCTATTTGATCGACCTCGATCTGCCCGGCGTCGACGGCCTGGAGGTGGTCCGTCTCCTGCGTCGGCGCAGCGAAGCCGGCATCGTGGTGGTATCCAGCCGGCCGGGCGATGCGGTGCTCGACGACGCTTTGAAGGCCGGGGCCGACATGGTCCTGGCCAAACCGGTACCGTTCGAACGAACGCTGCTGGCCATCCAGGCGGTGGCTCGGCGCTGCCTGGCGATCCGACCGTCGCTGACCTGGTGCCTGAACCGCGGCACCCGCACCTTGAAAACACCACAGGGTGTGAACGTTGCGCTGCTCGAAGTGGATGTTCGCATGCTCGAGTGTTTCGTCGACACCGATGGCGCGCCCGTGCCGCGCGATGTCATCTGTGCCCGCCTGGGGCGAGACGCCGACGTTGCGAACCAGAACGGCCTGCACGCGGCGATCTACCGCCTGCGCCGGCGCATCGAGCAGGCGACCGAGGAAGTGGTGCCGTTGCAATCCAAGCCGCGTGTGGGTTACCACTTTCGCGGCCGGCTCGTCACGGCCTGATTCCGAACCGGCCTGGCTTGCCCGGGCTCACAGATCGATGGTCGTCACCTGGCGCCGAATGCCGCTTACCGAGGCGACATGCAGCGGCAGCTCGAGCGTGAAGACGCTGCCCTGTCCCGCCACGCTTTCGGCCCGCACATCGCCGCCGACCGCCATTGCCAGCAGGCGCGCAATCACGAGGCCGAGGCCGAAGTGCTCGCCTGCCAACGGGCCGCCGGAATCGTGTTGGTTCAGCGGATCGAATAGCCGCCGCAGCTGGCCCGCGTCCAGGCCCGGGCCCTGGTCGGCGACCGAAATGCAGGCGTGCCCTTGCTGCACGCCCACGCTCAAGGTCAGAGTGCCATCGCGGCGCGTGTGCTGCAGGCCGTTGGACAGCAGCTCGGCGACGATCTGCATCGTCGCGCCGAGATCGGCGCTGGCGTGCACCGGCATGGCCGCGGCCTGGTGACGCAACGTCACGCCGGCGTGTTGAGCCGCCTCGGCGCGCAAGGCCAGCGCATGGCGTGCGATCACATCGAGGTCGAGCGGCTGCGCTTCGTCTGGCCGGGCCGATGGGGCCCGCAACAGACGGCGCAGGTCGTCAAACAGCTTGCCCGTTCGTTGGGCGCCGCGCATCGCGTGTTCGAGACGCTGCAGCGACGCCGGGGCCAGCCGGGCCTTGCTTTCCAGCAGCAGGATCTGGCTGTGGCCGCAAAGCAATTCGAGTTGCGGGCCCATCACATCACCGAGCTGCATCAAGAGCGTGTCGGCTCGCGGGCGCAATGGCGCGGCGTGCCTCTTGCGCTGGCGCTGCGCCAACCAGCGACCGGCCACCAGGGCCAGGTCATTCAGGGCGTCGAGCTGGCCGGCGTCGAAAGCGCGGCAACGCCGGTCGATCACGCACAGGCTGGCCACTGCGAGGCCCTGAACGCGCAAGGCCACGCCGACGAAGCTGCGTGCCTGCGTTTCGCCCGCGACCAGCACGTCGGCTGCAAAGCGTGGGTCCAGGCGCACATCGAACAGCTGCAAGGGGGTGTCGTGTTGGATCACTTCGTCGGACAACGATGCATCGCGCGGCGCGCAGTCCAGGGCCAGACCGTGGCGCGCCACAAAGTGCAGCTGGGTCTGCTCGACGACGCACAGCGTCGCGATCGGCGCCTGGGTCACGGTGGCGGCAAGGCGCACGATGGCATCCAGTTCGGGAACGTTCTGCAGGGCTGCCAGCTCGAGTTCGCGCAGCAGTTCCAGCCGCCGGGGCTCGGCAGCGTCCCGAGGCGGGGGATTCAAGATTCGCCCCTGTCCGAACCGGATTGCGACTGTTTTGGCCGATGACAAAGCTCGGTCCGGGCTGGCAGGGCGCGGCCTGCGAGCAGCGGCGGCAACAAGCCTGGGTGAAGTGCCTCAACTCCCGTGGGGGCGCTTCGGTACGAGGTCGGACAGCGGAACATGGGGGGACTTTCACGCAATGGCGTTGCTCGCACCCCGGATCGGGGCGAAGTGCGTGACTCTGGCCTAACCGGCCGCGAAGATCTGTAGGGAGATCTCGATGCGCCGCGTGCGGCTTCCCTGGCGTGCGGCAGCGCAGGCAAGCTGGCGTGAAAGACGGCCGGTGGCCGACGCACTGGGCAGTGAATTTCCCCCGCTCAGGGCGCGCTGGCTAGATGCGGCTCGTCGTGGTGCCCGCGTGGCTGCGCAGCCGATCGAGCAGGCGTGCGGCGATCTGGTTCAGCGGCAGGACCTCGTTGGCTGCACCCGCGGCGATGGCCTCACGCGGCATGCCGAACACGATGCAGCTGGCCTCGTCCTGCACCAGGTTGAAGCTGCCGGCGTCGCGCATTTCTTTCATCGCCTTCGCACCGTCGGCACCCATGCCGGTGAGCATGATGCCGAACGCATTCGGGCCGAGCACCCGCGCGGCCGACTTGAACAGCACTTCCACCGACGGCTTGTGGCGGTTCACCGGCTCGCCGTCCTGCACCCGCGCGATGTAGTTCGAACCGCTGCGCTCGACGCTCAGGTGCAGGCCGCCCGGCGCGAGGTAGGCATGGCCCGGCAGGATGCGTTCGCCGTCGCGCGCCTCGGCCACGCTGATGCGGCACAGACCGTCCAGCCGCGCCGCATAACTCTTCGTGAAGCCGGGCGGCATGTGCTGCGTGATCAGGACCGCCGGGTGGTCGGCCGGCAGGTGGATCAGCACCTCCTTGGTGGCTTCAGTGCCACCCGTGGAGGCGCCGATGAAGACGATTTTTTCGGTCGATAGCGGCCCCATCGGGATCGGCGCGCCGGCAGGGCGTGCCGGTGATGCCGTCGTCAACGCGCCGGTCGCCGCGGGGGTGGCGGGCCGTAAAGGGCGGCGGATCTTCGCCTGCGCCGCGATGCGAATCTTGTCGGTGATGTCTTGCGCCAGTAGCCTGAGCCCGTCGGCCACGCCGATCCGGGGTTTGGCGACGAAGTCGATCGCGCCCAGCTCGAGCGCGCGCAAGGTCACGTCGGCACCGCGCTCGGTGAGCGTGGAGACCATCACCACCGGCATCGGGCGCAGGCGCATGAGTTTGCCGAGGAAGTCGATGCCGTCCATGCGCGGCATTTCCACGTCGAGCGTGATCACGTCGGGGTTCAGGTTTCGAATCATCTCGCGTGCCAGCAGCGGGTCAGCGGCGGCGCCGACGCACTCCATGTCACCCTCGCGGTTGATGATTTCCGCGAGCAGGCTGCGCACCAGGGCAGAGTCGTCGACCACCACAACGCGGGTCTTGGGCATGGGATGTGCTTTTGTCGTTGACGTCGGTTGATGTCGGGTGTCGGCTCGGGCGTGCGTTCGGCGGGACGATCGGGGGACGTCCGGGCGCGGGTTCAGAACAGGTCGACCGACCCACCGCCGCTGGCCACCGGCCGCGCCTGCGCCGCTGCGGCGCGTTCCTGCGCCTGCAGGATCTCGGTATGGGCCGAGGCCAGGCGCTTGACCAGCGCCTTGCCGCTGGCCGGCAGGAAGCACACCTTGCGCGGATAGATGTCGAGCACGTCTTTCGACACCACGGTGATGCGCTCGGTCTTCAGGTAGTCGAGCACGAACTGGGTGTTGCGTTCGCCGACGTTGAGCGAGT
Source organism: Rhizobacter sp. (assembly GCA_031396425.1). GTDB lineage: Bacteria > Pseudomonadota > Gammaproteobacteria > Burkholderiales > Burkholderiaceae_C > JAEMQF01. The sequence goes on from JANNKS010000556.1 coordinate 9,257, forward strand.
GCATGCCCGAGATCACCTGGCCGCCACCGAACACCTTGGCTTCCAGGGCGTTGCGCTGCGCGCCCTGTTTCATCAGCTCGTTGATCAGCAGCTCCATCGCGAACGCGCCATAGCGCCCACCGTCGGGGCCGTCACGGCCGCTGTTCTCGGGCAGCATGAAGTGGTTCATGCCGCCGACCCGGGCGTTGCGATCCCACAGGCAGGCGGCGATGCACGAGCCCAGCGTGGTGGTGATCAGCATGTCTTCGTTGTGCACGAAGTACTCGCCCGGCAGGATCTTCACGGCGTTGTTGTTGAAGTGCGGGTCGAAGTAGAAGAACGACGCCTCGCCGGGCTTGCGCCGCACCGCCTTGAGTTGCTCCAGGTGCGGGTTGACGGCCGACGTGACGGTGGTGGCGGTCATGATGGCGTTGGGCCGGCAATGCACTCAGGTGCGTTCGTAGATCGTCTTGCCGCGCAGGCGGAACAGATCCTTGGATTGCGTGAAATTCTCCGAGTGGCCGGCAAACAGCAGGCCCCGGGGGCGCATCACGGCGTGCATGCGCTCGAGAACCTGGCGTTGAGTGGGGGCGTCGAAGTAGATCATCACATTGCGGCAGAACACGACGTCGAACGGTTCGCCCAGCGACCATCGGTTGTGCATCAGGTTCATGGGCCGGAACTCGACCAGCCTGCGCAGTTCGGGCTTGACGCGGATGAGCCCGTCGTTCGCACCGGTGCCGCGCATGAAATGGCGCTGCAGCCGCTCGGTGGACAAACCGCGCGAATCGGCCGCATAGATGCCCGCCGCGGCGGTGGCCAGCACGTTGGTGTCGATGTCGCTGCAGACGATCTTCACGCCCGCCTGCGCGCCAAGCGCTTCGATCACCGTCATCGCCAACGAATAGGGTTCCTGGCCGGTGGAAGCCGCATTGCACCAGATGCGCAGGCTGCCGGTGCGGTGCTGTTGCAGTTCCTGGGCGAGTACCGGAAAGTGATGCTCCTCGCGGAAGAACGACGTGAGGTTGGTGGTCAGGCAATTGACAAACTCCTGCCACTCCTGTTCGGCCGCAACGCCACTGGCGTTTTCGAGCCATTGCAGATAGGCGCCGAAGCTGCGCTGGCCGAGTTCGCGCAGACGCCGCGACAGCCGGCTGTAGACCATCGCCTGTTTGCCCGGGTTGAGGCTGATGCCGGCGCGCTGATGGATGAGCGTGCGCACGCGTTCGAAGTCGGCCGCACCGAAGGCGAATTCCGTTGCTGCGGGCGCCGACGTGACAGCGGGGTCGATCTGCGGCTGGGCGAGGCCCATGGGGTTCCTTTGTCGGGGGCAGCGCGCCGTGCCGCAGCTCGACTCGAAGCAAAGCGGATGTGCTGCCGGTGATGGCTGGTTATCGGTGCGACAGGCCGCGGCTTGAATGCTGGCCGCGCGCCGTGACTTCGGTCACACCTTGTTCGCCGCGCCCAATTCCCAGGCCTTTGTCGTGGCACCGAAAAGGCGCGCCTTCACCCGGTTGATCCGGCTCAAGTTTTGCTGAGCGCCCTGAACAATGCCTGAGCGCCTGCTGTGCGCACGCTCCCATGGCTGACTCCGACTCCCAAAACCGCAATCTTCCCGCGTCGCAACGCAAGCTGAGCAAGGCGCGCGCCGATGGCCAGATCCCGCGCTCGCGCGACCTGGGCCATTTCGCAGCGCTTGGCGGCGGCGTGGCGGCGTTCGTTGCCGCTGCGCCGCTGCTGTCGGGTTGGCTGCAGGACGTGCTCGCACAGGCCATGCGGCTGCCTGCGAATGCCGGCCGCGACACCGCGCTGATGGGCCAGCGCCTGCTCGACTTCGCGCAGGTGCTGATGTGGGTGGTGCTGCCGGTCGGAGCGTTGATGGGCGGTGTGGCGATCGCTGCGAGCCTGGGTCTGGGCGGCTGGAACTGGAGCTGGAAACCGCTGATGCCGAAGCTCTCGACCCTCAACCCGCTCACCGGCGTGACGCGCCTGTTTGCGAAGGCGCAACTGGTCGATGTGCTGAAGGCGAGCACGCTGGCGTTGATTCTGGGCACGATCGCCGCGCTTTACCTGCGCAGCCATCTCGACAGTTTCACCGCGTTGCTGGCTTTGCCGCTGCGTGCTGCCATTCAGCACGGCAGCCAGACGGTGCTGGGAGGCTTGCTGCTGCTGATCGTCGTGCTGGCGCTGTTCGCGGTGGTGGACGCGCCTTTGCAGCGGCACTTCCACGCGATGCGCCTGAAGATGAGCACCCAGGAAGCGCGCCAGGAGCACAAGGAAACCGACGGCAACCCGGAAATCAAGGGTCGCATCAAGGCGCGCATGCGCGAGATGAGCAACCGCTGCATGCTCGCCGCGGTGCCAAAGGCCGATCTGGTGGTGATGAACCCGACCCACTACGCGGTGGCATTGAAATACGAAGAGGGCCGCATGCGCGCGCCGTGCGTGGTCGCCAAAGGCGCCGACCTGATGGCGCTGCGCATCCGCGACTGCGCGCGTGGCGCCGATGTGCCGGTGCTGCAGTCGCCGGTGCTGGCACGCGCGCTGTACGCGCATGCCGAGGTCGACCAGGAAGTGCCGGTATCGCTGTTCGCCGCCGTGGCGCAGGTGCTCGCCTATGTGTACCAGCTGCGTGCCGGCCTGGCCGGGCAGGGCGCGATGCCGGGCGACCTGCCGGAGCTGGACATTCCGGCGGAACTGGACCCGCAACACGGGCGGGAGGGTCAGCCGTGATCTGGAATGGGCATCTCGGCTGGATCCCGGCTTGCGCCGGGATGACCTGCCATGAGATGTCATCGCGGCGCAAGCCGGAAGCCACGCGCATCCAAGCCCAGGCGGTGCAACGAGGAACCAGAACCATGAACCCGCTGATCCATACCGTGCAGCGACTGCTCGGCCCGAACGCAGTCGCCATCAAGGCCTTGATGGCGCCGCTGTTCATCATCCTCGTGCTGTCGATGATGGTGCTGCCGCTGCCGCCGCTCGCACTCGACCTGCTGTTCACCTTCAACATCGCGATGGCATTGATGGTGATGATCGTCGCCGCGTACATGGTCCGTCCGCTCGACTTCGCGGCATTCCCCACCGTGATCCTGCTGACCACGCTGATGCGGCTGTCGCTCAACGTGGCGTCCACGCGCGTCGTGCTGCTCGAAGGCCATACCGGCACCGGCGCGGCCGGCACCGTGATCGAGTCGTTCGGCCATTTCCTGATCGGCGGCAATTTCGCGGTCGGCCTGATCG
>JANNKS010000559.1:0-29187 GCA_031396425.1 Rhizobacter sp.
CATTGCTGACCCAACTCGAGGCGAAGGACTTCGGTGCCTTGCTGACGCGCCTGCTGGCGATCGCCGACGATGCGGTGATCGTGGTCGACGCGCACCAGCGCATCGTGCTGTTCAACGAAGGTGCACAGCGCACCTTCGGCCACAGCACGGCCGCCGTGCTCGGCGCGCCGCTGGAGATGCTGCTGCCGCCGCAAGCGCGCGCGGCGCATGCCGGGCATGTCAACCGGTTCGCGGCGTCCGGCGTCGCGGCACGACGCATGGGCGAGCGAGGCGACCTGTGCGGCCTGCGCGCCGATGGCACGCTGTTCGATGCCGAGGCGTCGATCGCGCACGTGGAACTTGACGGCGAGTTGTACTTCGCGGCGATCCTGCGCGACGTCAGCGAAGCGCGCCGGGCCGAGCGCGCGCTGCAGGCGGCGAAGGCGGATGCCGAGGCGGCGATGCGTGCGAAGAGCTTGTTCCTGGCCAACATCAGCCACGAGATCCGCACCCCGCTGAATGCCGTGATCGGCATGACGACGCTGTTGCTGGACACGCCGATGTCCACCGACCAGCGCGACTGCGCGCGCACCATCCGTGCCAGCGGCGAAACCTTGCTGGAGATCATCAACGACGTGCTCGACCATTCAAAGGCCGAGGCCGGCAAGCTCGAGCTCGAGCAGCAGGTGTTCGACCTGCGCCGCTGTGTCGAAGACGCGCTCGACCTGGTGGCGCCGCGCGCGCAGGAAAAGCACCTCAACCTGGCCTACCTGATCGAAGACGGCACACCCGAGGCGCTGGTGGGCGACGTGACGCGCTTGCGCCAGATCCTCGTCAACCTGCTGTCCAACGCCGTCAAGTTCACGCCCCAGGGTGAAGTGTTCGTGTCGGTCGACAGCGAGCCACACGATGACGGGCAGCACCGTTTCCACTTCGAGGTGCACGATTCGGGCATCGGCATCGCCGCCGAACACCTGCCGCGTCTGTTCCAGTCGTTCAGCCAGGTCGATGCGTCGACGACGCGCAAATACGGTGGCACCGGGCTGGGGCTGGCGATCACGAAACGCCTTGCCGAGCTGATGGGCGGCGGCGTGGCGGTGCACAGCGAGCCCGGCCAGGGCTCGGTGTTTCACGTTGACGTACTGGCTCGGCCCGCCGCTGCAACCGCCAGCGCCGACTTCCTGCAACGCAATGTGCCCGCGCTGCTGGGCAAGCGGTTGCTGATCGTCGACGACAACCTGACCAACCGGCGCATCCTCACCCGATTGGCGCTGCGCTGGGGCATGGTGCCCTCGACGCTGCCTTCGGCGCTCGAGGCCCTGGACCGGGTGCGCCATGGGGAGGTGTATGACCTGGCGCTGCTCGACATGAGCATGCCCGGCGTCGACGGCGCCGAACTGGCCGATCAGATTCGGCGCCAGCGCAACGCCGCAGAACTGCCCATCGTGATGCTCACCTCACTGGGCCAGCACCACCCGCTGCAACCCGCCAGCGCGAGCGCGCTGGCGGCGCACCTGTGCAAACCGATCAAGGCGAGCCAACTGTTCGCGACGCTCTGTGCGGTGCTGCAGGGACCCACCGAGGTGCCGCACCGCAGCGGCGTGGCGGCGGCGGTGGCGCCACCCCTGCTTGCCACAACGCTGCCGCTGCGCGTGCTGGTGGCCGAAGACAACCCGATCAACCAGCGTGTCGCTCTGCAGTTGCTGCGCCACCTGGGCTACCGCGCCGACGTGGCCGCGAACGGCCTCGAAGTGATCGACGCGGTCGAGCGTCAGCCCTGCGACGTCGTGCTGATGGACATCCAGATGCCCGAAATGGACGGCCTGCAGGCGGCGCGCTGGATCGTGCCGCGGCGCGGTGCCGACGGCCTGCCGCGCATCATCGCGATGACAGCCAATGCAATGCCCGGCGACCGTGAGGCCTACCTTGCCGCCGGCATGGACGGCTACGTGGCCAAGCCCATCGAGCTCGATGCGCTTGCTGCGGCGCTCAGCCAGGTGGCCCAGCATCGGCGTGCTGCCGCGTCGACCCCGCTGGCAGATAGCGACGTGCTCGACACCCGCCGGCTCCAGCACCTGTGTGCGCTGCAGGACGACGCGCAGCCCAGCCTGGTGCGCGAACTGATCGACCTGTTCGTCGCCGACGCGCCTGGTCACCTCGAGGCGCTCGCGCAAGCGGCCTTGCAGGCCGACGCCCACCGGCTCGCCAGCGTGGCGCATCGGTTCCTGTCAGCGACCGAGAACATCGGCGCGCGGCGGCTGTCGGAGCTGTGCATTGAACTGGAACGCGCCGGCCGGCTCGGCCACCTCGAACGGGTGCCGACGCTCGTCGGCGAACTCGGGCCGGCGCACCAACGCGCGCGCGCCGCGCTGCTGGCGGTGCGCAGCCACTATTGACCCAGCGTGACCGCCGTCCGCGGCGCGTCGGTATCCGCGACCCGTTCAGCGTGACGGTGTTGCACCCCAGGGCCGCGCTGCGTGCTGGCGTTCACGCTGCGCGGTTCCCTGCGCTTCAGCTTTGCAGGCGTCGTCCGATACCCAGGGTTCGGAGACACCATGACCCGCATCGCGACCGCCACACTCACGTCCTTCGCCCTGTTCGGGCCAGCCACAGCGCCGGCCCAGACCGGGCAAGCGCAGACATTGTGGTTGTGCGGCCTGTCGGAAGACGCGGTGCGCCTGGTCTGCGTGGCCGAAGCCGACTTGCTGCCAGCCGCCCCCGCAGCGCCGGCGCAGCGCGTGGTCGTGAACGGCACCGTGTTTCCGCTCGATCCGAAGCGCGAATACACCGTCGACCTGTGGAGCCCGCCGACCGACTGGAACTACGTCGAACGCCTGGCGCGCGCGACGATCTGCTACCGGTCGCCCGGCTGCAACGTGCTGGTGACGGGTGAACGCTGGGCCGCCTATGTGCCACCAGCGCGGGTGGTGAGCCGCGCTGGTGTGGCGCGCTGAACGCAGCGCGCGCCGCCCTTCGGCCTTTCTTTTCTTCCGCGCCTCAGGTCCCGATCACTCCGCCGTCGTCCTTGGTGATCACGACCACTGAAGAACGCGGCCGCCCACCGGGCAGCGGTGTGACGCCGTCGGCCTTGACGCTGAATTGCGATTGCGGCCAGTTCGAAAACTGGGTCGGGTTCGCCGCCACCGCGTCTTCCCCTGGGTGCTGGATGCCGACGAACAGCGTCTTGCCGTCGGGTGTCATCGTGATGCCGGTGACTTCGCAGCGGTTCGGCGAGGTCATGAAACGACGGGTCACGCCGCTGTCGGGGTCGGCACAGACGAGTGAATTCGAACCCAGGTTCACGAAGTCGCCCGAACCGTCGCCAACCTGGTCGGTCTGAACCCACAGGCGTCCGAACGGGTCGAACCACAGGCCGTCCGGGGCGCCGTAGTCGGCGCTGCCGTGGGGCGAGTCGACGATGTTGCCCTTGTAGTCGTTGGTCGGTTTGGACGCCTTCGCGGTGCGCGTGTCGCCCGCTTGCACAAACAGGTTCCAGCCGAATGCGGTGGCCGTTACGCTCTTCCCGTTTTCGCGCCAGCGAATGATGTGGCCGTACACGTTGTCTTCACGCGGATTCGCCGCGTCCACCGGCGGGCGCGCAGAACCCGAGGCGGTGCTGCCGTCGGCCAGGTTGGACGATGGCGCCGTGGTGCCGCGCCGGTTGTTGTTGGTCAGCGTGCAGTAGACCTCGACTTCGTCGAAGCCACTGAGGCGCGGGCGCGCGCCGGTCCACTCCGGGCGGTCCATCATCGTGGCACCCAGCGCGTCGGCCGCCATGCGCGCCTTGATCAGGATCTTGGCCAGCACCTCGGCATCGTTGGCGCCGGCGAAGTTGGGGTTGTCGCGCAGGGGCTTGCCGTCCAGGGCTATCGAACCTGGTGTCAGCGCCAGCCACGCGCCCGTCAGGTCAGCGTTGAAGCGCGCCACGTAGAGCGTGCCATCGTCAAGCATGTCGCGGCGGTGATCGTCGTGGTGGTGATCGCGACCCTGGTCGTGCTCGTCGTCGTGGTGGCGTTGGTGATCGGCCTTGAACTTGCGGCTGCAGACGAACTTGTAGATGTATTCATTGCGTTCGTCGTCGCCCATGTAGAAGGCGACGTGGCCGTCCTTGTCCAGCACGTACTGCGCGCTCTCGTGCTTGAAGCGGCCCAGCGCGGTGCGCTTGACAGGCCGTGCTTTCGGGTTGAACGGGTCGATCTCGACCACCCAGCCGAACAGGTGCGGCTCGTTCGGGTTGATGCTGACGTCCCAGCGTGGGTCGGTGGTGTGCCAGCGGTAGCCGAAGCCGCCTGCGCTCACGCCGTAGCGCCGGTTCAGCCGGCCGATCTCGGTGGCCGCGCTGGTGTCCACGGCGCCGGTGCCGCCGAAGTTGCCGTTCCAGTTCTCTTCGCAGGCCAGGTAGGTGCCCCAGGGCGTGATGCCGTGAGCGCAGTTGTTCACGGTGCCGTACACCACCTTGCCGTTCGACATGGCGCCGGTCGGTGTGCTGGCGGCGTCGGTTATCGTGAATTCCCTGCTCTGCAGCAGCGCGTGGCCTGCGGCCGGGCCCGAGACGCGCATGAAGGTGTTTGCGGTGATGCGTCGGCCCAGGCGCGACTGCTGGTTCACCAACCACTTGCCGTGCCTGCGGCGCGCCTCGACGATCGACACGCCGTGCGCGGCCTGTGACTTGCGCGTCTTCGCGATCGTGTAGCCCGCGCCCAGCTGGCCATCGGGGTAGAGAACTTCTTCGTGCGTGTATTCGTTGTTCACGCACAGCACGCCGCGGTCGCTGCGCGGTTTGTGATCGTCACGGCTGTCGAACGGGAAGAAGTGCATGCCGTCGTTGTGCGCGCCGAACTGCTTGAGTTGTTCGGCAGCGGTTTCACTGGCGGTGCCGGTGAAGGCGCTGCCACCGGGCATGATGGGGTCACCCCAGGCAACGAACACCTGGGCGGTGTATCCCAGCGGTACGCTCACCTGGTCGGCCACCGGGGCCGGGCTGGCGGGCACGCTGGTGAAACCGATGCCGGGCTGGCGCGAGTCGCCGTGCGACGGTGTGGCCTGCACGGTGCCGACCAGTCCGCCCAGCGTCAGGCCACCAGCGGTGGCGAGGGCAGCAGCGCCCGCGCCGCCTTTGACGAATTGGCGGCGGCTGCTGTCGACCGCGTCGATGATGTCGTGAATGGAACGGTTGCCCGACGGGTTCAAGGTCACGTCGTTGCGGGGATGGGAACTGCCCTTCATTGGTTTCTCCGGTGGAATTCGGTGGTGGTTGGGCAAGGGCGATGGGCACGCTGCGCGTCGACCTGCTGCGGGCAACTATCTGTTGCCGTCGTGACGGTGGCGTGACGGCTTCATGACGTGCATGTGACCGCCTGGCGCGGCTTGCAGGCGTTGGCCATGGCCCGTTCGGGCTGCCCTGGACGGACCACTCACCGAACCGGCCGGCCTGCAGGGCGGCAAGGCCGTCCCGGCTCCGTCGTCGCTGCTCAGGCCTTCACTGCAGCGGTGGTGTCCGGCGGCGCGGCGCGCGGCAACAGCATCAAGCCGACGAAGGCGCTCAGGCCGAGCGCCGCCGACAGCCACAGCGCCCTGGCGCCCCATTGCGCCAGCACCAAGCCGAACAGGAAAGGTGCGAACGCCTGAGCCACGCGCGCCGGCATCATCAGCCAGCCCTGGCGTGCGCCGTAGCCCTGCGCGCCGAACAACACCAGCGGCAGCGTGCCCTTGGCGATCGTCAGCATGCCATTGCCCGCACCGTGCAGCACGGCGAACAGCGCCGCGGCGGGCGCGCCGGCGATCAGCAGCATCACCACGCCGACCGGGTGGCCGAGTGCGGCCAACCTGGCGGCGAGCAACGGGTGCACGCGGCGCAGGAAGCCGAATTCGAGCAGCCGCCCCGCCACCTGCGCCGGCCCGACCAGCGCGCCGACCGCCACCGCGGTGGCCAGCGTGGCGCCGGCCGCCTGCAACAAGGTGGGCAGGTGCGAGGCCATCGCGGTGCTGACGAACCAGGTCACCGCGAACACAGATGCCAGCACTGCCGTGGTGAAGACGGGCCGGGGCGGACTGAGCGCGGCGGGCGCCGGTGTTGAATCGGCGCCAGCTTCGGCGCTGGTCGTGCCGGGCTCGCGCTGCACCGCCGGCCCTGGCTCGGCCAGCGGGGCTCTCTTCGGCAGCGAGGCATTCAGCGGCAAGCCCAGCACCAGGTGCAGCCCCGCCCACGCGAAACACGCGCCGCGCCAGCCGATCTGCGCCTCAAGCAGCGTCGACAGCGGCCAGCCCACCGTGCTGGCAAAGCCGGCGATCAGCGTGATGCCGGTGATCGCATTGCGAGATTCGCTGCCAAAGAGCCGAACCAGTGTTGCAAACGCGGCTTCGTACAGGCCGCTGCCCATCGCCAAACCGATCAACACCCATGCGGCGAACAGCGTCAGCGGCCCCTGCGCCGCGCCCAGTGCGAGCAGGCCGAGCGCGAACACCGCGTTGGTGGCCATCAGCAGCGGGCGGCCGCCGGAGCGGTCGATCACGCGGCCCGACCATGGCCCGACCAGCGCCGAGACGATCAGCGCCAGTGAAAACGCGGCAAACACGGTCGGCGTGGCCACTCCCAGGTCGCGCGCCATCGGCGCGGCCAGCACCGCCGGCAGGTAATAAGACGACGCCCACGCCAGCGTTTGCGCCGTGCCCAGCGTGGTGATGGTTCGTGCGCGGCTGGGGGTGGTCATGCGCAGCGGAGTGTCGCGCATGGCGCCGGCGCGAGCCTGGCTCACCCGGCGCACCCGGCGCGGTCGGCGTGGTCGCTACACCGCCGGCGCCGTCTTCAGCGAGACGGCGCCCAAGCCCATGGCCAGCTCGATGAACTTGTCGGTCAGCGAGGCTTTGACCTGGGCGCCGACGAAGTCGGCGATGACGAAGTTCTCATTGCCCTTGCGCGCTTCGAAGCGGTACGCGCTGTCACCGTTCGAACGCGCCGAGATCACCATGTCGCTGGTGTCGCAGATCAGCACATGGTTCTCGACGCGCGATTCGGCTTCATAGTGCTTGCTGCCCTTGACGACTTGAACGAGGAGCCACATGGCAAACTTTCTGCGGCCCGGTGCGGGCCAATGAGGGAAGGGCGTCGCCAGTGAAGCGTTCGCTTGGCGTGGTGCGTGCGCTGCCAAACGGTTCCGGGCCAGTGTCGCACGCGCACCGCACGCCCCGCATGAGAATCGCGCCTTGCCGGGCCGGGCGCGAGCGATGATTCGGCTTCGGCGGGCACTATGACCGGTTCGCTCGTTGTCGGTGCGCGCTTGCGCGCACCGGTCAACCGAATTCGAGTTTCGATGCGCGCGAGAATCCAGCCGCCCCGACACCACCAGGCCAGCCCATGAACGTCTTCTTCATCGTTGCCAGCTTTATCCTGGCGCTGCTGGCAGCGGCAATCTGGCAGCGCCAGCTCACGCTGCGGCGAGAGGCTTTCATCCGCAGCTTCGCGCTGCCGCAAGGGCTGTTCGACAAGCTGCGCCAACGCCACCCACAGCTCAGCCTGAAGGAGTGCCAGCTCATCGCGCACGGCCTGCGCCAGTTCTTCCTGGCCTACCTGAAGAGCGGGCGCCAATTCGTCTCGATGCCGTCGCAGGTGGCCGACGACCTGTGGCACGAGTTCATTCTCTACACCAAGAACTACCAGGCGTTCTGCAGGAAGGCCTTCGGCCGCTTCCTGCACCACACACCCGCCGCGGTGCTGGGCAGCGCGACCCAGAGCAACGCAGGCCTGCGCCGCTGTTGGTGGTACACCTGCCGCGACGAAAACATCAACCCGGGCGCGCCCACCCGGCTGCCGCTGCTGTTCGCGCTCGACACCAAGCTCGCCATTGCCGGCGGCTTCCACTACGCTGCCGATTGCGGTGCTCTGCGCAATACGGGTGCGGCCGGTGTCGGTGTGACCGTGGTGCATTGCGGCGGCGACTTCTCCAGCGCGAGCGTCGACGGCAGCACCGAGGGGTTCGGTGACGCGTCGAGCGGCGGTGACGGCGATGGTGGGGGATGCGGGGGTGGCGGAGATTGACGGCGCTGCAGCCTGTTGTGATCACGCGCGCGCTGTGAAGCGCGCGCGACGTGCTCGACAAAGCCGCCGAGGCGTTCTAGGCCAGCGCTTCCAGCGGCACCGCCTTGCTCAGGCATTGGCCGGCATCGAGCCGGCTCTTCAGCTTGTGCAGGCGCTCTGTTTGGCTCATTGGCGGTGTGGCTGGGTCACGTTCCTGCGTGGTTGGCGATCATGCGCCGGATCGGACTGGCTGGCATCCTGATATGCGTGGGGATGCGCGCTGCAGGGTGCCCCTCTGTTGGTTCGACCGCGCACCGATTGGCCACCCGACCCAGTGCCTGGCCGAGGATTTTGTTTGCCCGCAGCCGGCCAAGGCTGTGTTGTCCCGCGTCAGGCTGCCGAACCGGCCAAGGCCGCGGCCGCGCCCGCGCCCGCGCCCGCGGCTCAGGGCATGCTATGCTGAAACCATGGAATCATGCAGCATGAGGAGCGGGGCATGTTGAAAATGGTGGGTACAAGCGGGCAGCTGACACTTGGCAAAAAGTACTCCGGGCGACACTTCGAGATCGAGGAACTTGCCGGCGGCGAGATCGTGCTTCGTCCGGTGCGCCTGGTGCGTGACACGGGGCTGCGCGTTCGGGCAAAACCTGGCCGCAAACCGGTGTTTCAGATTGCGGAGGTCGACCAGGTCGTTTTGCCTTCGCGTGAGCAGCGCAATGCCAGGCCCCGGTGAAACCGAGGTGACGAGCGCTTTCGTCGACACCAACATCTGGGTCTACGCCCATCTGAAGGCGCCGGGCGACGTGCGCCACGAACGGGCACTCGCGTTTGTGCAAGGCGGGCAGAACCTGGTCATCAGCCCACAGGTGGTAGCCGAGTACTACAACGTCATGTTGCGCAACGCTCAGACCGACACCTGGATCCAGGCAAACCTGCGTGCCATGTTTGCCCGCACCCGGCTGCAACCCGCCAACGCTGAAATGTTGACCATCGCCCTGGAGTTACGCAACCGCTATGCCTTCTCGTTCTGGGACTGCCAGATCGCGGCTGCGGCGCTGCTCGCCCGCTGCGTCACATTGTGGACGGAGGACTTGCAGCATGGACAGATGCTCGAAAAGCGCGTGCAGGTGCTCAATCCGTTGCGCGCGCCGGCAGCGTAAACGATGGCGTTCGTCGTCGGCAGTCTCGCATCCTCCGCGACCCCGGTTTCCTGAGGTTTGTCCGCGATGGTCCACCCTTCCGGCGCGGACAAGACACTGCTGATCGTCCACCACAGCATGACCGGCGGCACCCTGCAAATGGCGCAGGCCGCCGCCGCGGCTGCAGCGCAGGCCGAGCCGATGCTGGCGGTGCGCCTGCTCGCGGCCGCGAAGGCGCAGCCCGCCGATGTGCTGGCGGCGCAGGCCTACCTCTTTGCCACGCCCGAGAACCTGGCCTCGATGGCGGGCATGATGAAGGACTTCTTCGACCGCTGTTACTACCCAGTGCTCGGCCGCATCAACGGCCGGCCGTATGCGCTGATGGTGTGCGCCGGCAGTGACGGCGCGGGCGCGGTGCGGCAGCTCGAACGCATCGCCCAGGGCTGGCGCTTGCGGCCGGTGGCGCCGGCGCTGATCGTGTGCACGCATGCGCAGACGCCCGAGGCCATCCTCGCGCCGAAGACGATAGCTGCGGCTGACTTGAACCGCTGTGCCGAGCTGGGCGCGGCGCTCGCCAGCGGCCTGGCACTCGGCGTGTTCTAAAGCCGGCGTGTTCTAAAGCCGGCGTGATCTAAAGTCGGCGTGATCTAAAGTCGGTGGGTTCGGCGCCGACGCGCCGCTTTCACTTGAGGGAAACAACGATGATCATCGAGCGCATCTGGACCGGCAACGCGTATCGCAACTTCAACTACCTGGTCGCCTGCGCCGAAACCGGCGAAGCGCTGGCGATCGACCCGCTCGACCACGGCAAATGCCTCGCCGTGGCGAAGGCGCGTGGCTGGCGCATCACGCAGTTGCTCAACACCCACGAGCACCCCGACCACACGGGCGGCAACGCGGCGGTGGTGGCGGCCACCGGCGCGAAGGTGATCGCGCACCACCGCTCGGGCGCCAGCATTGCGGGCGTGGACCGCGGCGTGAAGGCGGGTGACGTGATCCGTGTCGGCAAGACGGTGGAACTCGAATGCCTGGACACGCCGGGCCACACGATGTGCCACATCTGCCTGCGCTCGCACACCGATCAGCCGGCGCTGTTTTCCGGCGACACGCTGTTCAACGCCGGTGCAGGCAACTGCCACAACGGCGGCCACCCGGACGAGCTGTACAAGACCTTCGCCGAACAACTCGACAAGCTGCCTGGCAACACGCGCGTCTACCCGGGCCACGACTACATCGAGAACAACCTCAAGTTCACGCTGTCGCGCGAGCCCGACAACGCCGACGCCCAGGCACTGTTGCCCCAGGTGGCCGGCCATGATCCGGCCAAGGCGATCGTGACGACCTTGGCTGACGAGAAGCGTTTCAACGCCTTCTTCCGCCTCACCAGCCCGAGCGTGATTGCAAGGCTGCGCGAAAGTTTTCCGGAACTGCCTGAGGAGCCCACACCGCGCGAAGTGTTCGTCAAGCTGCGCGAGCTTCGCAACAAGTGGTGAGCTGAACGCCGCCGCAGGCGGCGCGCGTCGCTGCGTTCAGCGGGCCGGCGCAGCGGCTGCAGTCACGCCGGTTGCGGCCCGTCGTAGCCTTCGATGATGACCAGGTCGACGCTGGACACGGGCCGGCGGAGCTCGATCGCGCGCTGGTATTCGGGCGAATGCCAACAGTCGATCGCGGCCTGGTACGTCGGGAACTCGATCACGACATTGCGGCTGCGGCTCGAACCTTCCGGGTTGTCGAATCGACCGGCGCGCACCAGGAAGCGCCCGCCGAACTTGCGCAGCGGCTCGGCGTTCGCGGCCACGTAAGCCTTGTAGGTGTCCGGGTCGGTGACGTCGACGCGTGCGATCCAGTATCCCTTGGCCATGGTGGTGTCCTGCAGTTCTGTCGGGTTTGTGGGTCGATCGTCGCACAGGCGATTGTCACGGCCGGGCTCACAGTTTCAGCTTCAAGCCCGCGTGCCGGCGCTCGCCTTGTCGCCAGCCGTATCGTGTGCGGCATCACCTGCGGTATCGCGTGCGAGCCATTCATCGGCAAGCAGCCCGTAGAAGTGAGTGTCGTAGGCTGCGCCTTTGCCGACCCAGCGTTGGCGCAACCTGCCTTCGTGCGTGAAGCCGAGTCGTTGGAGCAGGGTGTTTGAGGCCCGGTTTGCAGGGTTCACTTCGGCCTCGAGGCGCCGCACGCCTGCAACGCCGAAGGCGTGGCCGCAAAAGACCTGCAGCGCTTCGGCCATCAAGCCCTGGCCCCAGTGGCGGCGGCCCAGCACATAGCCCAGTTCGCCGCGTGCGCTCTTGTCGTCATGGTGGAAGTACAACAGCGTGCCGATGACCTTGTGCTCGTCGGTCAGTTCCAGCACGAGCTGCTGCGCGGTGCCCGCCTGCGCCATCGCGTTCATTCGCACGAACCAGGCCTGGCCATCGGCCAGCGATTGCCAGGGGGCATACGGCAGGAACTGCGTCACTTCGGGGTCGCCGTTGATCTCGAGCAGATCGGCGACGTCGGCCTCGCGCAGCGGGCGAATGACGAGGCGGCTCGATGTCAGGGGCGCAAAGCTGGGTACGGGCATGAGCAGGGCGGGCAGGGTGGCGTTTGCAGCATTTGAGCACCCCGCCATGATCCAGCGCCAACCGGCATCACCCGCGCGCCGTTGACCGGGAGCCATGACCATCAACGCAGCCATCATCCCGGGCGCGTTGGCGATCTGTTTTGCCACCCCGGTCGATGCGGCGATCAACCCGCAGGCCGCTGCACGATCTGCAACTGATTGCCGTCCGGGTCGCGCAGCGTGGCCAGCGTGCCGCCCCAGAACTGGACCTCCGGCACGCCCGTGAACACCACGCCCCTGGCGGACAGCACCTGGTGCTGCCGGTGCACGTCGGCGACCAGGAACGACAGGCCGGTGAAACGCCCGACCAGCGCCTGCTCTTCCGCGGGTGCGTCGAAACCCACCGCCTCGATCACCAGCTCCGCATTGCCGGCGTCGAACACGCAGTAGCCGTGGTGCGTGCCTTCGGCCTTCAGTGCGAGGCCCAGTTTGTCGGCATAGAACGTCCTGGCGCGGGCGATGTCGCGAACGAAGATTCGAGCGGTGTTGAGGTTCAGCGCAGGCTCCTTGCCCGACCGGGGCACGAAGGGACGGGCTGGCATTGTGCCGCCAGCAACGCGCCTGCGCGCCGCTCACTATCGCTGGGCAGGCGGCAGCTCGAGGCGAATCGGGACTAGCGATTCCTTCCAGTTGTTCCAGTGCGGCCGCTCGACAAAAGTGGCGGTGCAGGCGAAGGGCACGTCGGCGTCGTGGACGTGGGCGGCGAGGTGGCGTTGTTTGTCGCAGCGCGCCGGCGCGGCGTCGCCCTCTTCGCATGCGGCCACCACGCGCAGCGCGACGAGGGTCTCGCCGCGCCAGCGCAACGTGACGTAGCCCTGGACGATCACGTCGTCGCGCACGCGCCATTCCTTGAAGGCGGGGTCCAGGACGGGGCCGGCCTGCAGGGAGCGCCGCCCGTTCTTGTCGACCGACGGGATCCAGCGCGGGCCGGGCGCGCTTTCATCGTCGACCACGTCGACATTGCGCTGCGCGAGCACGTCATTCAACAGTGCTTCGCACCAGGCCGCTGGTCGGCCCTGCCGGGGCACCGCAATCACGCCGTCGATCTTGGCGGGCTTTTGGGCCACCTCGGCGATGGCGCTGCTCACCGCCGCGAATCTTGCGGTCGCCAGTTTCCGAATCTCGGTTCTGCGCCGTTCTTGTTGGCATTCGTCCGACACCTTCAGCTCGGTCGCGGGCCGATCCGGGCAGGTGGCGCCGTGTCCCGGGCCGGCAATGCCGAGCAGTGCAAGCGTGATGAGCAGGGTTCGCACAGGGTTTCCGTTGCAAGGGGCGCGGTTTCGCCGAGACCGCGGGTCGGCTGTCGACAACCCACGTGGTGCCAGGTCCATGAGGGGGAACGACGCGCGCAAGTCTAGGCGCGGATCGGCCCGCGCACATCCTCAAACCAGATGAGACTGCGCGGCTCCGACAGGGGCCAGTAGAGGCCAGCGGCATTGCAGTGTCAACTGGCCGAATGGCCATGCATGCACCCGGCCAAACGGGCGCCAGCCGAACGGTCACCTCGTCAGATTGGCGACCGGCCCGGTGCTCCCGAACGTCAGGCGAACAGGCCGATGTCCTTGGCTGTGTAGTTCACGATGTTGGGCACCACGCTGGCCAGGTTGCTCGGGCTGACGCCGAACCAGCTCGCGAGCGTGGCGGCGAGCTGGTCGACCGAGGTGGTGGGCAGCAGCCGGCCCTGGCCGACGTCGTCCGGGCCGTTCACCGCGGTCGCCGGCAACTGGCCGTAGTAGCGCTGGCCGCGCACCGCGCCGCCGAGCACGACGTGGTGGCTGCCCCAGCCGTGGTCGGAGCCGTCGCCGTTCGACGCCAGCGTGCGGCCGAAGTCGGACCCGGTGAACGTGGTCACCTGGCTGGCGACGCCGAGCTCGACGGTGGCGTCGTAGAAGCTGCCGATCGCGTCGGCGACATTCGTCAGCAGCCCTGGGTGTTGCGCAGCCAGGAAGTCGTGGTTGTCAAAGCCGCCCAGGGACACGAAAAACACCTGGCGCCTGGCTGTCAATGCGTCGCGCGCGGCAATCAAACGCGCCACCATCTGCAGTTGCAGTGCGAGCGGGTTGGTGGCGGTGAAAGGTGTGGTCAGTGGCGCGATGCCGGCCAGCGCAGTGGTGAGCGCGCTGTGCGCGGCGATCGAGCGGCTCATCACGCGTGTCAGCTCGTTTTCCAGCAGGTGCGTGCGCGGCGCGGTGACGAGCGTTTGCAGCGCGTCGCTGCACGCCTGCGAGCCGAACAAGGGTGCGCTGGTGCCGCGCAGCGCCACCGAGCCGCCCGACGACACCTGGTACTGCACCGCTTGCGTGCCCGACATGTACACCGCGTTGCCCGACACGTTCACGCAGGTGAAGGTGGCATTGCCGTTCGAGTTCAGGAACAGATCGCCGAGCCGCCCGCCCCAGCCCGAGGTGGCGCCTTCGGGCAGTGACGACTGCCACACCGACTGCTGGTCGTTGTGCGAAAACAGCTTCGGCGGCAGCGGCACGCTGCGCGCGTTGTACTCGGCCAATGTGGTCGGCTGGATCAAGGTGCCGACATTGAGCAGCACGCCGAGTTTGCCCGCATCGAAGATCGTCTTGAGACGCGCCAGTTCCGGGGCGAACGCCATCTGGCGTGCGTCGGGCAATCCGACGCTGGGCGTCAGCGCGGTCGCGGTGAGGCTGTCGCGGGCGCGTGCGATGCTGCCGCGAATGTTCAGGTACGCCGCATGGTTCGCGGTGTCGTACGGGATCAGCGTGTCGGCGTAGTCGTTGCCGCCGTACAGGAACACGCAGACGAGCGCCTTGTAGTCGGTTGCCGTCTGCGCCGCCGCTTCGCCCAACGCCGCCAGGTTGAGCGCCCAGGGCGCGGCGATACCAGCCACCGAGACGGCGCTCGAGCGGCGCATGAATTCACGCCGGGTGAGTTGCTGAAGTCGGGAAATGGGCATCGTGCGCTCCTACTTTTGCACCAGGTACTCGGGCGAGCACATGACGAGGTGGATGGCCGCGCGCACGCGGTTCAGCTTGCCGGCGTCGGTGCCGGCGTTGATGGTGGCCACCGCGGACCCGATCACGGCTTGGGTGTCGGCGCTCAGCGTGCCGGCGGCAAGCCGCAACGCCTGGCGCGCGACCAGCGCCGCCGCGTCGGTGGCGAAGCCGACTTCACTGCTGTAGTCGGGCACCACTTCGCCGCGCCCGTTGGCGATCGCGCCCTGCATGAAGTTGGCGTAGCCCACCATCGTCGACTCGTTGGTGATCTGCAGTTCGGGTGCGACCAGGCCGAGCGCACCGATCGCGGTGTTCGGCGGCACGTAGCCCGGGCGGAAGAAATTGAACACCGACGGTGAGCGCAGCGGGCTCTGCCCCAGGCGCGTTGCCGGGTCGCTCAGGTCGCCGATGTTCCACAGATCGGTGGGTGAGGTGGCGCCGAAACTGCGCGCCCACTGGATGAACCGTTGCACCGGTTCGCGCACCTTGCCCCAGTCGGCGGCGACCGGTGCTGCATCGGTGCGCGCTTCAGCGTCGAGCAGCACCGCCTTCACCACCGCCAGCAGGTCGCCGCGCACGCCTGCGCCGTTGTCGTTGAAGCGCGCCGCGACGCGCCCGACGTAGGCTGGGCTCGGGTTGCTGGTCACCAGGCGCTGGATCAGTTGGCGACCGATGAACGGGCCGACATTGGCGTGGCTGGCAATTCTGTCCAGTGCCAGGCCCAGCGCGGTGACACCGTCAAGGCTGCCGGGAATCGTGGTGCCGAGAAAACTCTTGCTGGCCGGGGAGAACTTGCTGGGGTCGTGAACCATCGGCCTGCTCATGAACGACGGGTCGGTGGCCGACGCGCCGTCGAAGTTCCAGCCCGTGAACACCCTGGCCAGGCCGCTGATGCTGGCCTGGTCGTAGGTGTCGATCGGTTGTCCGGCGCTGCTCAGCCGCCGGCTGCCGTCGGGGTTCAACTCGACCAGGCCGATCGACAACAGCTGCAGCACTTCGCGCGCATAGTTCTCGTCGGGTTGGCGGCCGCGCGCCGGGTCTTCCTTCTGGTTGCCGCGCATGTTCAGGTACACGCCCATGCCGCACGACAGCGTGACCTTCTCGAGCAGCACCCGGTAGTTGGCGAAGCAATTCGCCGCCAGCATGTCGACGAAAGCCGCGAGTGCGAAGCCGCGCCATTGCACCGGCAGGCCGGCCATCGAGATGACGAAGATTTCGCTCAGCGCGAGCGTGAGGCGCTGGCGCAGCGCGTCGGGCGAGGCGATGAACTTGCGCCACAGCGTGTTGTCGACGCCGGCAAAGCTGTTGATGTTGGTGGTCGCGTTGTAGCCTTTGGCGACCATCCAGTCGACGTGCGACTGTGTGCCGGCCACGCCCACCTGCTCGTCGATCCAGGCGCTGTAGCCGAGCGCCTTGACGCGGTCGATGTCGGCGTCACGTGCTGAAAAGGACGCCTGCAACAGGAAACGCGCCGCTTGTTCTGACGTGATGTTGGTCGGTGGGGAAGGCGGCGGCGCAGTGCCGGCGGAGGTCGCACCGCCACACGCGGCGAGCAAGCTGCTGGTGGCCGCTGCGCTGCCCACCGCTCTTGCGTTGGGCACAGAGGAAAGCAGGTCCGCATGCGGCGGAGCTGCGCAGATGAGCTGGCTCATGGGGGGCTTCCTTGCATTGCATCGCGGCGGTCTGATTAGAACGCCGCAGATCGCTGCACGACGATGCGCGAAGGACAGCCGCCTGTAAGAAGGAGTAAGTTCGCGGCGACGCCCTCAGGCCGGAGCAGTGCCGCGCAGGCGCCATTGCAGCAGCAACGCGCCCAGGCCGGCGAGCAGCGCAGCGAAGGCGACCCAGCTGCCCAGCCACGGCACCGCGCCGAGCAGGGCGAGTGCGACCAGCGCCGCGGCGGCCGCGCCGATGCGCCAGCCGAGGCGTTCGGCCGCCTCGGCGCGCAGGCGCCGCAGACCCCAGTCGCCGAGCGCGATCGCCGAGCTGACGTAACCGATCGGCAGCAGCACCAGGTACAGCGCCAGCGTCATCAGGCCGAGCGGAATGCCGACGAGCGTGACGATGAAGAGCACGGCCGCGAACGGCGCGCACACCAGCAGCACGAAGCCGAGCAGCAGGCTCATGCCGGGGCGTGTCTGCCACGTTGTTGAAACCCGGCTGAACGCGCCCGGCAGAAGCGCCAGCAGCACCGCGGCCAGCAGCACCAGGCCTAGAGTCCACGGCCAGCTCGGACCGCCATGCCAGCCGCGCCCCTCGCGGTGGTGCCTGGGGCTGTCGCGCGCCGCGCCGGGTGCGTCCATCATCTGCACCGCGCCACCGCGCACCTGCGCCGCCGGGTCCTGGCGCAAGCTGTCGCCGCTGCGATAGCGCAGAGTGCCGGCTATGCGTGCGTTCGGCCCGAGCTCGACCTGGCCCGACGCCGTGAGCACATCGCCGCCGACCGGGCCGTCGATGAAGACCCGGCCGCCGGCGGCCTGCACGTGGCCGAGCACCGCGCCGCGCAGGTTCACCTGGCCGCCCGCCACGCTCACGTTGCCGACGATGCGCGACGCCGGCGCGAACTCGATCTGGCCTCCCGCCGCGCGCACGTTGCGCCCGACCTGGCCGTTGATCGTGATCTGCCCGCCGGTGGCGAGCACCGAATGGGCGACATCGGCGCCGATGCGCAGCTTGCCGCCGGCAAGGACCGCGTCGCCGCCGACCGACGCGTCGCACTCGACGCTGCCTCCCGCCGCGAACAGGTCGCCGGCAACGGCGTCAGTCAAGGTCACGCTGCTGCCGGCGATGAAACGGTCGCCGCCCATGTCGCTGCGGCTCGGCGCCGGGGCGCTGGCTGCGCCGCCCTGGGCCGCTGCAGGCAACGCTGCGGTTGCGAAACAGGCCGCCATCACGAGGGTCTTGAACATGGATCTCTCCTTCGGGTTCGCTTGCGGTCGAGTTCGACGCGCTTTGCGCTCACGCCATCTGCGGTACCAGCACGGCGGCGCCGCGCACGTGTCCTGCGCGCAGGTCGGCGAGCGCCTGGTTGGCCTGCGCCAGCGGGTAGGCGACACAATGGGTTCGCACCGGCGCGCGCTGCACCAAGTCAAAGAATTCGGCGGCATCGGCGCGCGTCAGGTTGGCCACCGAACGCAGCACCCGCTCGCCCCACAGCAGCGCGTAGGGAAAGGCCGGCACGTCACTCATGTGGATGCCACCGCACACGACGCTGCCGCCCTTGCGCACCGCGCGCAACGCGGCCGGCACCAGCGCGCCGACCGGCGCGAAGATGAGCGCGGCGTCGAGCGCTGCCGGCGGTGCTTCCAGTGAAGTGCCCGCCCAGCAGGCGCCGAGCGAGCGGGCGAACTCCTGCGCCTCGGCGTCGCCGGCGCGGGTGAATGCGTAGACCTCGCGTTGCTGGGCCACCGCGACCTGCGCGACGATGTGCGCGGCGGCACCGAAGCCGTAGATTCCGAGGCGCCGCGCCGGCCCGGCGAGCTTCAGCGCACGGTAGCCGATCAGGCCAGCACACAGCAACGGCGCGAGTTCCACGTCGCTGCTGTCGCCGTGCAGTGCGATGCAATAGCGTGCATCGGCGGCTGCGAGCTCGGCGTACCCTCCGTCGATCTGGCAGCCGGTGAAGCGCGCGGCGTCGCACAGGTTCTCGCGGCCGTCGGCGCAATACGCGCAAGTGCCGCAGGTCGCGCCGAGCCAGGGCACGCCGACGCGCTGGCCGAGCGCGAAGCCGCGCACGGCATCGCCCATGGCGACGACTTCACCAACGATTTCGTGCCCCGGAATCACGGGCGGTGCTGCATCGGCCAGTTCGCCGTCGACGAGGTGCAGGTCGGTGCGGCACACGCCGCAGGCGCGCACGCGCAGCAGCAACTGCTGCGCGCCGGGCTGCGGATTGGCGCGGTCGACCCACTCGAGCGCCGCTCCGGCGCGGCGGAACAACATCGCCTTCATCTGAGCATCTTGCCGCGCTTCAGGTGACGCGGAAATTCTTGAACTGCCAGGGGTCGCTGCGGTCGACGTCCTCCTCGAACAGGCCATTGCGCGCGACCAGCGGCGTCCAGTCGGTGTAGGTGCCGACCATGTCGCCGAGATACGGACGGCAGATCGCCAGGATCTGGTCGAACGGCATGTCGTCGGGCTCGACGATGCCGCGTGTGGGGTTCTGCATCGCCCACACCACGCCCGCCATGACGGCGACCGTCACCTGCAGGCTGGTCGCGCTGTTGTGCGGGCACAGCGCACGCGCGTGCGTGATGCCGAGCTGCGAGCCGTACCAGTACGCGCCGCGCGCGTGGC
Source organism: Rhizobacter sp. (assembly GCA_031396425.1). Taxonomy (GTDB): domain Bacteria; phylum Pseudomonadota; class Gammaproteobacteria; order Burkholderiales; family Burkholderiaceae_C; genus JAEMQF01. The sequence goes on from JANNKS010000559.1 coordinate 18,994, forward strand.
CCATCAGCAGGACGCCGAGTTCATCGTGACCCGACACGATCTGATCCTTCACCACGCGCGTGAGCGGCTGCAGCCGGCCTTCGCGGCCCGCCAGCTCGTGCAGCGACAACACGGCATCGTCGCAGGGGTGGTACGCGTAGTGCACCGTCGGCCGGTAATCGGGGCGCAGCGGATCGCCCAGCGTCAGATGGTCCGCGATCGAGATCGATTCACCGTGCGTGATCAGGAAGGCGTGTTGCGGGCCCGACAGCGGCGTCCAGGTGCGCACGCGCGTCGATGCGCCGGGGCGCTGCAGGTAGATCGCTGCATGCGAACCGTTCGCGTGCTGCGCCGCGTCGGCCGGGAAATGCCGCTCGTGGCTGCCCCAGCCCAGCTCGACGGGCTGGCTGGCTTCGCTGACGAAGGCGTCCACCGACCAGGTGTTGACGAACTCGCCCGCCGCCTTGCGCGGCAGCGCGACCTGGGTGTCGCGCTCGGCGATGTGGATCACGCGCACGTGCAGGCGCTGTGCCAGCCGCGCCCAGTCTTCGCGCTGCGTCGGCACCTCGTGCGGCAGGCCGATGTCGGTGGCGATGTCGAGCAGCGCCTGCTTGACGAAGTGCGACACCAGACCGGGGTTGGCGCCATGCGTGAGCACGGCGGTCGGTGCGCCGTCGCCCGTGCTGCGCAGCGCGAGCGCCGCTTCACGCAACGCGTAGTTGCTGCGTTTTGCCGGCGGCAGGCTGCGGTTGACGTAGCCGCCCAGCCAGGGTTCGATGCAGGTGTCCAGGTACAGCGCACCGAGCTCCTGGCACAGCGCGATCAGCGCGGTGCTGCTGACGTCGACCGACAGGTTGAGCACGAAGTCGCCGTTGCCGGCGCAGGGTGTGATGGCTTCGCGCAGGTTCTCGTGCGTCAGCGCCAGCACCTGCAGGGCCACGCCATGCGCCTGCGCCATCTCGGCGCCTGCGTCGTCCGCGGCGATCACCTGGATCCGGCTCGGCGGCATGTCGATGTGCCGCAACAGCAACTGCAACACACCCTGGCCGATGCAGCCGAAGCCGATCATCAGCAATCGGCCTTGAAAAGTTTGTGGCTTGATGTGGGTCTGCATTGCTCCATCCATGCGCACCCGTTGCGCGCCCAGAGCACGAGCCTGCCTTGCCCGCGCCGGGCACGATTGAGAAAGCGCAAGGCCGGCGCCCTTTGTGGCGCGTCGGCCCCGCGCCCGGTGGGTCCACTTGAAACGTCACGTGGCGTCGCAAAATAGGCTCCGCTATGCCCATTCACTCCGGTTTCACGGCAATGGCGTTCGGGCTGCGCGCCGTCACGGTAGCTGTCCTGGGCGCCGTGCTGCTCGCCAGCCCATCGAGGCGCGCCTGGTCGGCCGTTCGCCCGAATACGACCTGACGGTGCTGCAACTCTCGCGCGTGCCGCGCGACCTCAAGCCGATTCCGCTCGGCAGCTCGAAAGACCTGCGCATCGGCCAGACGACCTACGCGATCGGCAACCCCTTCGGCCTGTCGCGCACGCTCACCCAGGGCCTGATCAGCGCGCTCGACCGCGAGTTGCCGACCACCGACTTCCGCGAGGTGCCTGGTGTCATCCAGACCGACGCGACCAGCACCCCGCCCCTGAGCTACAGTGCCGCTGATGAATGCGCCCACACCGTCAGCCGATCGCGCCGCCGCCGTTGCCGATGCGGTGGCGCGCTACCGCGAGCGCAACGAAGCAAGCGAACGCCAGTTCAATGCCGCCGCCGAGGTGCTGCCCGGCGGCAACACACGCAGCGTGCTGTTTCATGAACCCTTCCCGCTGACGATGGTGCGTGGCGAGGGCTGCTGGCTGTGGGACGCCGACGGCCACCGCTATCTCGATGCGCTGGGCGAGTTCACCGCCGGCCTTTACGGCCACTCGAACGCGGCGATTCGCGAGGCGATCCACGCGGCGCTGGCGCAGGGCCTGAGCCTGTCGTCGCACACGGCGCGCGAGGCGGCGCTGGCGCTCGAGATTCGCGCCCGTTTCCCGTCCATGGAGTTGCTGCGATTCACCAATTCCGGCACCGAAGCCAACCTGCTGGCGCTGGCGGTGGCGATCGCGCACACCGGCCGGCGCAAGGTGCTGGTGTTCGACGGCGCCTACCACGGCGGCGTGCTGTCGTTCGGCGGCGGCGCGTCGCCGGTCAACGTGCCGCACGACTTCGTGATCGCGCCGTACAACGATCTCGACGCGGTGCGCGCCATCGTGCGGCGCGATGGCGCAGCGCTGGCGGCGATCCTGGTCGAGCCCATGCTCGGCTCGGGCGGCTGCATTGCCGGTGAACCGCCTTTCCTCTCGGGCCTGCGCGAACTCGCCGTCGGCTGCGGCGCGATGCTGATCTTCGACGAGGTGATGACGTCGCGCCTGTCCAGTGGCGGCCGGCAGGCGCAGCTGGGCCTGCGGCCCGACCTGACGACGCTGGGCAAGTACTTCGGCGGCGGCCTGTCGTTTGGCGCGTTCGGGGGCCGCGCCGACGTGATGGCGCGCTTCGACCCGCGGCGCGCCGATGCGCTCGGCCATGCCGGCACGTTCAACAACAACGTGCTGACGATGGCCGCCGGCCTGGCCGGGTTGCAGCAGGTGCTGACGCCGGCGGCGCTGCAGGCGCTGAACCAGCGGGGCGATTCGCTGCGCGAGCGCGCGAATGCCTTGTTGATGCGGCACGGCGTGGATCTTCAGTTCAGTGGCCTCGGTTCACTGATGACGCTGCACGCCACCGCGCGCCCGTTGCGCACGCCGGCCGACGCTGCGGGTACCGACCCGCACGTCAAGGAGCTGCTGTTCTTCGCGCTGCTCGAGCGCGGCGTGTTCATGGCGCGGCGCGGTTTCATTGCGCTCTCGCTGCCGTTCGGCGACGCGCAGGCCGAGACCTTCCTTGCCGCACTCGACGGCGCCGTCGGCGCGCACCGCAACTGCCTGCCCTCGGCGCGCTGAACGCTGCGCGGCCCTGCGGCCGCATTCATTGCGCACGCTCAATGCCCGGTTCGCGCTGTCGTCGCAGGATATGAATCGAGGCGTGGCCATGGGCCGCCTCGCCAGATCAACCTTCCGATAGGAGTACTGTCATGAACGACCTGCGTGTCAACGACCTGTTCGCGATCGACCCGATGGAAGACATGTTCCGCGGCTTCATGCGGCCATGGCGCGCCGAGATGACGCAGCGTGCGCCACAGATCAAACTCGACGTGAATGAAAACGAGGCCAACTTCCTGATCAAGGCCGAAATGCCCGGCGTGCGCAAGGAAGACATCGACGTGCGCATCGACGGCAACCAGGTGACGATCAGCGCCGAGCTGAAGAAGGAAAGCGACGAGAAGAAGGAAGGCCGTGTGATCCGCTCCGAGCGTCAATACGGCTACGCCAGCCGCAGCTTCACCTTGAGCTGCGCGGTGGACGAGTCCAAGGCCGACGCGAAGATGCAGGACGGCGTTCTGAAGCTGACGCTGCCGAAGAAGACCACCACCTCGTCACGCCGACTGCCGATTGCCTGAGCCGGACGTGCGGCCGCGACGGCTCGCGGACGCGCGCCTGCGAAGGGGCCGGCCCTTGCAAGGGCCGGCGCGACCTGCAAGGTTGAGCCGCGGGGCGCTTGCGCTATCCTGCAGATCCGGCTGCCGCCTTGTGGCGGTGGTTTGATCCGCAGGGTTAGCCGATGAGTCTGTCCGCCGCCACGTCCGAGCGTTCGCCACTGGGTGCTGCACCCGCAATGGTCGAGCATTGCGACGTGCTCGTGATCGGCGGCGGCCCGGCCGGCTCCACGGCCGCTGCGCTGCTCGCGCAGCAGGGCCGCACCGTGGTGCTGCTCGAGAAGGCGCACCACCCGCGTTTTCACATCGGCGAATCGCTGCTGCCCGCGAACGGTGCGCTGTTCGACCAGCTCGGCGTGCGCGAGCAGGTTGAACGTCTGGGCATGCCCAAGTTCGGCATCGAGTTCGTGTCGCCCGACCATGCGCACCGCAGTTTTCTGGAATTCGGCGACGCCTGGGACAAGTCGATGCCGTCGGCCTGGCAGGTGCGCCGCTCGGAGCTTGACGACATGCTGTTTCGCCACGCGGCGGCGCGTGGCGCCCGCACGATCGAAGGTTGCCGCGTTCGCGACGTGGAATTCGGCGCCGAGGGCGTGACCGTTCAGGCCGAACACGACGACGGCAGTGGCGGCAAGGCGCAAGTGAGCTGGCAGGCGCGCTTCGTGCTCGACGCGACCGGCCGCGACACCCTGCTGGCGAACAAGTTCCGCTGCAAGGAAAAGAGCCGCGTTCACAACAGCTCGGCGCTGTTCGGCCACTTCACCGGGGCCGAACGGCTGGAGGGCCGGCTGGAAGGCAACATCAGCATCTTCTGGTTCGCGCACGGCTGGTTCTGGTTCATTCCGCTCGCCGATGGAACCACCAGCGTCGGCGCGGTGTGCTGGCCCTACTACTTGAAGTCGCGCAGCAAGCCGTTGAAGGAGTTCTTCGACGACACGATCGCGCTCAGCACCGAGCTGAAGCGTCGCCTCGCGAACGCCACCCTGGTCGACGACGCGGTGCACGCAACCGGCAACTACGCCTACGCGGCGAGCCACAGCAGCGGCGAGCGCTACCTGATGCTGGGCGATGCGTACACCTTCATCGACCCGATGTTCTCGTCGGGCGTGTACCTGGCGATGAAAAGCGCCTTCGCCGGCACCGAGGTGGTGGCTGCGGCACTCGACCGGCCCGCCGAAGCGGCACGCGCACGCAAGCGCTTCGAGGCACTGATGCGCAAGGGCCCGCGGGAATATTCGTGGTTCATCCTGCGCGTCACCAACCCGACCATCCGCGAGATGTTCATGTACCCGGTGAACCCGCTGCGCGTGAAGGAGGCGCTGCTCTCGCTGCTCGCGGGCGACCTGTATGGCAAGACGCCGATCTGGCCGTCGCTGTGGGCGCTCAAGGGCATCTACTACATGATCTCGCTGATGAACTGGCGCCGCACCTGGAACGGCTGGCGCCGCCGCCGGGTGAACATCCGCGACGTCGGCCCGCTGCAGGGCGAATCGGTCATCGAGGCGCGCTGAAACCCGACCACAACACCAACAACAGGAGATCAACATGTCCAACATCGGTTTCATCGGCGCGTCCGGCCTCATGGGTCACGGCATCGCGCGCAATCTGCAGGCCAAAGGCCATGCCCTGCACCTCACGGTGCACCGTGACCGCACGCGCATCGCCGATCTTCTCGCCGCGGGCGGCAAGGAAGTGGCCAACCCGGCGGCGCTGGCGGCTGCGTGCGAGATGGTTTTCATCTGCGTGACCGGCTCGCCCCAGGTGGAACAGGTGGTGACGGGGGAGGGCGGCCTGCTGAGCCGGGCGCAGCGCGGGCTCGTGATCGTCGACTGTTCCACCAGTGAGCCCGATTCGACCGCCCGCCTGCGCGCGTCGTGCGAGGCCATGGGCGTGAGCTTCGTCGACGCGCCGCTGGCGCGCACGCCGGTCGAGGCCGAGGCGGGCAAGCTCAACGTGATGATCGGGGCTGAGGCGGCAACCTATCAGCGCCTCGAGCCGGTGCTGCAGTGCTTTGCCGAAAACGTGTTCCACGTCGGCGGGCCGGGTGCCGGCCACACCATCAAGCTGCTCAACAACTTCATCGCGCAGGCGATCTGCACCGCGACGGCGGAAGCGTTCGCGGTCGGCCAGCGCGCCGGCATCGACCCGAAGCGCCTGGTCGAGGTGGTGTCGGCCGGCGGCGTGAACTCGGGCCTGTTCCAGGCCATGGCGAAAAGCCTGCATGGCGACATGGCCGGCATCAAGTTCGAACTCGACAACGCGCGCAAGGACGTGCGCTACTACACCCACCTCGCAGAGAGCGTGAACGTGCCCACCGTCGTCGGCGAAGCGGTGCACCAGTCGCTCGCGCTGGCCAGCGCGCTGGGCCATGGCCGCAAGTACCTGTCGGGGCTGGTGGAGGCGCAGGAGCAGTTGACCGGGGCGACGTTGGTTCCTCGGTAGCGGCCGGCGGCCGGGGCGGGTGCGGCCGGCGCCGCATCCGGCCGATAACCCGCTCGCAGAATCAGCCGGAACATTGGATCGTGCGGCGCACGCTCACGGAGTCCTTTCACCTCCCGGTACAGGTTCTCGATCATCTTGCCGACGGCCTGGCTGAAGCTCGCGGTGCGCGCCTCGCGGGCACGCTCGGCGAAGTTGACCCAGGTGGCGCCGCCCTTCCGTGAGGAGGTGCCCGAAGCATGCATCAGCAGGCGATGACTGCGCACGCCGCAGACGGTGGTCTCCAGGGCGGTGAGCACGTCGAATTGGTCACCTTCGATGAGGTAGGCGCCCAGCCCCGTCCAGTACAGGAACGACTTCTTGTTCGCGCCGGCGTGCTGCACCTGGTCGTAGGAGATCAACGCCACCACGTCCAGACGCAGCAGCGACGCAAGGCGATCGAGATTGGCGAAACCGCCGCCCGACTCGAGGTAGAGCGAGGGCACGGCCCCGATCCCGGAAACGAAGGGATAGTTGGCAAACGAGTCGCGCACACGGGCCGCCAGTGCAAGGCGGTTGGCCTCTGACAGACGGAATTCCGGGCTGCCGTTGTCAGGCACGAAGGCCACGCCGATGCGCAACGGCACCTTGATCACCGCCACTTTGTTGATGGGTGGATCGGGCTGGTCCTTCCCGGGGAACAGGATGCTAAGCATCGTGGCGTCTGGCCGGTGCTGCGCCCTCAGCGGTGTCCCGCTGGCCTGAGCAGCACCAACGACAACGCCCCCACGCAGCACAACATCGCCAGCCATTGCAGCACGCCCAGCGGTTCGCCGTGCACCAGCGCACCGGAGATCATCGCCACCACCGGCACCAGGATCGACGACAGCCCGGCCACGTTGGCCGGCAGCAAGCTGACGATGGAGAACCAGCAGACGTTGCCGATGCACATCGGCACCAGCGCGATGTAGGTGATCACGGCGATCGACGTCCAGCTCGGCATGAACCACTGCCAGTCGCCCAGCGCGAACGCGCCGATACTGGTGGGCACGGCGCAGATCAGCAATTGCCAGCCGGTCAGCACCATCGCCGACACGCTGACCTGGGCGCGTTTCAGGATCTGTGTGCCGATCGCCCAGCCCAGCCCGGCCGTCAGGCCGAGCGCCATGCCGAGCGGCGCTTTCGCATACGCCGCGAAGCTGGGCACCATCAGCAGCGTCACGCCGGCACCGCCGAGCAGCACGGCGAGGAGCATGCGGCGGGTAAGGCGCTCGCCCAGCACCGCCCAGGAAATCAGCGCCGACCACAGCGGCATCGTGAAGCCCAGGATCGCCGCCTGGCCGGAGGGAATGAGAATCGCCGCGTAGGTGCTGGTGATGTTCCACAGCACCAGGTAGAACATCGTTGCGATGGTTACGGTGGGCCAGTGCCGGCGCGGGATCACCAGCGAAATGCCACGCCAGCGCGCCACCAGCAGCAACGCCACGCCGGCCAGCGTGACGGCGAAAGCGCGGAACGTCCACACCGACACCTCGCGCACCGCGTACGGAAACAGCGGCCAGTTGGTGCCCCACACCAGGGTGAGGACGATCAGCAGCAGCAGAACGCGCGGCGGGATGGGGTTCTGCTCGGTGGCTAGCGGCGCGGGCGAGGTCATTCACCGCGAGGCTCTCACGCCACCGCCACGTTGACAAGCCCATTCGCGACAGGCCGGCATCGATACAATCCCGCCCTCACTGAAAACGCCCGGCCGGCGCGAAGCGGCCTTACAGCCCACCGTGTCATCCAGCCTGCGCAACCGCCTGTTCGTCTGGTCGCAATACGTGCTGCCCAAGCGGGCGCTGACCGTGTTCGCCGGCGTGGTGGCGGGTGCGCGTGCGGGTGCGGTCACGCAGGCCATCATTCGCCGCTTCGTGCGCCGCTTCGGTGTCGACATGAACGAAGCGGCGTTGCCCGACATTGCCGCCTACCTGAGCTTCAATGAATTCTTCACGCGCGCGCTGAAACCCGGTGCGCGGCCGATCGCGCGGGCCGAATGGGTGTGCCCGGTGGACGGTGCGATCAGCGCGTTCGGCGCGGTGGAGCGCGACCAGATCTTCCAGGCCAAGGGGCACCGCTATTCCACCCGCGCGCTGCTCGGCGGCACGGGCGAGATGGCAGCGCAATTCGACGACGGCCACTTCGCGACGATCTACCTCAGCCCGAAGGACTACCACCGCATCCACATGCCGTGCGATGGCCGGCTGCTGCGCATGATCCATGTGCCGGGCGACCTGTTCTCGGTGAACCCGGCGACGGCGCAGGCGGTGCCGGGCCTGTTCGCGCGCAACGAGCGCGTGGTGTGCGAGTTCGACACGCCGCACGGCCGCATGGCGCTGGTGCTGGTGGGGGCGACGATCGTGGGCAGCATGGCCACGGTGTGGCACGGCGTCGTGAACCCGCCGCGCGTGGCTGCGCCGCGCGAGTGGACCTACCTCGACCGCGAACTGCACCTGAAGCAGGGCGACGAGATGGGCCGCTTCCTGCTCGGCTCGACCGTGGTGATGCTGTTCCCCAAAGGGCCGATGGTGTTCAACCCGGCCTGGCAACCGGGCGGCGCGGTTCGGCTCGGGCAGGTGATGGCGACGCGGGGCTGAGCAACACTGTTCGGTGCCACAGGCGGGGCGCGAGGCGCGCTCACGACGCTTCTTGCCCATTCGCCGCACCCGCCCGGATTCGTGTCAGATCAGCCGGGGTTGCCTTGGCTTCGACGCGAATGTCTCGCGAGGTGTTTTGCCGGCCCGGCCGCGCTACGATGGCACTCCCGAGCCATCGCCCCGCCCATGCCAAAGCTGCACCTCAACGTCAACGGCGAACCCGTCGCCACCGAGATCGAAGCGACCACCCTGCTCGTCGACCTGCTGCGCGGCCCGCTCGCGCTGACCGGCACGCACAGTGGCTGCGACACCGCGCAATGTGGCGCGTGCACCGTGTTGCTTGACGACCTGCCGGTCAAGAGCTGCAGCCTGCTCGCGTTGCAGGCGCAGGGGCGAAGTGTCACGACGGTGGAAGGCCTGGCGCGCGGCGACCAGCCTCATGCGCTGCAGGAGGCTTTCATGGCCTGCCACGGCCTGCAGTGCGGGTTCTGCACGCCCGGCATGCTGATGTCGGCCTGCGGCCTGCTGCGCCGCGTGCCACTGCCCAGCGAAGCGCAGATCGTGGATGCGCTGGAAGGCAACCTGTGCCGCTGCACTGGTTACGTCAACATCGTCACGGCCGTGCAGCAGGCTGCGCAGGCACTGGCCGCGAGTGGGAGCAAGGCATGAACGCACCCCTGGACGTGACCCGCTTCGGCAGCGGCAAGACGGTGCGGCGCATCGAAGACCCGACGCTGGTGGCCGGCAAGGGCCAGTTCACCGACGACCTGCAGCGCGCCGGCCTGTGCCACCTGGTGTTCGTGCGCTCGCCGCACGCGCATGCGCGGCTGCGCTCGGTCGACATCAGCGCCGCGCTCGCCGTGCCCGGCGTGCTGGCGGTGTACACGGGCGCCGCACTGGTGGCGGCGGGCGTGCAACCGATCCCCGCGCCGATTCCCTTCCCGCGCCCTGACGGCAAGCCCGGCGCGAGCGCGGCGCGCCATGCGCTGGCGCTGGACCGGGTTCGTTATGTCGGTGAGGCCGTCGCGGCGGTGGTCGCCGAGACCCGCGATGCCGCTGCGAACGGCGCCGAAGCGGTGCAGGTCGACTACGAAGAATGGCCCGCGGTGGTGGATGCGCTGAGTGCGATGACCAGTGGCGCACCGGTGCTTTGCGAGCTGGCGCCCGACAACATCGCTTCCGAAATGAAGCACGGCGACCACGCTGCGGCCGCGGCGGCGTTTGCACGCGCGGCGCACCACATCACGCTGGACATCGACAACCAGCGCCTCGCGCCCAGTGCGATCGAGCCGCGCGTCGTGCTCGCCGAAATGGAGGCCTTCAGCGGCCGGCTGCTGGTGACGCTGTCGAGCCAGATGCCCACCGCCGTGCGCGACGGCCTGGCCGCCGCGTTGCCCGGTCTGCCCAAGGAGCAGGTGCGCGTTCGCGTCGGCGACGTGGGCGGTGGTTTCGGCATGAAGACGGGCATCTACCCGGAAGACATCGTCGTCGCACACGCGGCGCGCCAGCTGCGCCGGCCGGTGAAATGGACCTCGCAGCGGCTCGAGGAATTCAGCGCCTCGGTGCACGGCCGCGACGCGCGCAGCCGCGCCGAA